>DOEZ01000539.1 GCA_003532715.1 Planctomycetaceae bacterium | reverse complement strand
CGCCTCTCGCTTGCGCTTCGGGTTGGTGTGGGCGTGCGGCGCCGAATCACAGGGGAGAAATGGTCCGGCAGCCCGCCCAACGCGCGCAGACGCCCCAATTTCTCGCGATTGTAGAGCAGCCGCCCCCGGCTTTGCCTCACGACTTCTCACAACCGCGGGCGGTTGTGCTACATTCTGGCCGTTACCGGTCGGAGAAGACGCGGGTGCTTTCTTCCTTGGTGACCGGGCTTTGCAGTTCGGCCGCCGAGAGTTGCACGCGGATGCGATGATCGCCTGCCTGACGCCCTCGTACTCGAATCCGGTAGGTGACGTCCTGCTTGGGCGAGAGGCCGGGCAGCGGCTCGAAGACGACCACGTTGCCCTGAAGCTGGTGGCGGATCGTGTCGGGGCCCTCGGCGGCGGCGAATTCAAGGCCAGCCGGAAGCTCGGCCGCCAGCGACACTCGCGTCGCGTCCTTCGAACCCTGGTTGAGCACCCGAATTTCGTAGGTCGTCTCCGCGCCGACTTCGACCGGATCGTCCACGTCGACCACCTCGAACCGGATCGCGGCGATGCCGTCGATCGAGATGTTCTCTTCTTCCTTGACGGTCAACGTGCGGTCGGCCGTCCCGCGCAATTGGAACTTATGTTGTCCGATTTCGACCGGCAGTGTGGTCAATTGCACGGTACCCGTCTCGCCGGTGGGCAACTCGGCCAAGGCCCATTGGACGGTTCGCGTTTCGGGGTCGTAGTGGGCGTTGTTGTTCGCGCTGACGAATTTCAGGCCGCGCGGCAATTCGGCCACCAGCCGGACGTCGCGCGCCGGGGCGGTGCCCGGGTTGCTGACGGCCAACTCATACGTCGCTTCCCGCTCCAGGTAGCGGCTCTTCGGACCCGACAGGGCGAGTTTCAACTCGGGGGCGACGACTTCGATCGGCAACTCCCGTCGGACTTCGGCCACGGCGTCGGCCCGCGCGATCAGCAGATTTTGGGCCTGGCCGGGGCGCACGGCCGTGAGTTTCAGCTCCAAGGTCTTGCTCTCGTTCGGCGCGAGCGACCCCACCTCGTATTCCAATTCGGCGCCCGCTGGATGTTGCAGGCACGGCGGCACGTGCTCCTCCAAGACGACGTTAGTGGCAACGCCGCTGCCCGGATTCGAGATCGTGATCGTCAGCGCCATTTGCTCGTCGATCAGGATGCGGCCCGGACCCGAGACGTTCACGACCAACTCGGGCTTGGTGGCGCGGGTTCGGGTCGACGCGGCGGTTCCGAAATGGACCGTCGCGACGCTTCCGATTTCGCCTTCAACCAACGGCATGACGTGCATTTCGACCGTCGCGCCACCGCCCGGCTCGAGTTTTCCGAGCGTCCAAACCAGGTCGCCCTTCGCGCCGCGCGATGCGGCCGGCTTGGTCTCGACCAGTCGCGTTCCCTGGGGGATCTGGTCGCGGATTTCGACCGCTTGGGCGGTCACCGTGCCCGTGTTCTTGACCTCGACGCGGAAAACGGCCGGCTTGCCGACCTGGACCTCGGCCGGCGCGACCTTCTGGATGCTCAACTGGGGCGTCTGCGGGCCGTCGAGACTCGGATCGGTTGCCGGCCGCCCGGTTCCTTCGCCGCCGGACGAGCCGTTCGCGCCCAGCGGCGACTCGAGCGCCCGCGGGCGCGTGGAGTGATCCGAAATCTCGTTATCGGCGACGTTTCCCGGGGCGTTGTCGGGGATCGATGGTTCCAAACGGTCGCGCGCGGCGGGGTTCGCCGGGCCGAGCGAGATTCGTTCGTTCGGATCGTCTTNNCGGCTCGCCCTGGAACTGACTCGGGGCCGCCAGCCCGACTTCGGCCGCGTCGGGAATGGTGGCGTTGATCGGAGCTCTCTCCGACGGTGTGCCGGACGATGGAACCCGATTGACCGCCGGCTGTCGCCCGAACGGATCGGCCGGCAAACCGCCCGAGGGTCGTTCGGAGGGCCTTTCGGCGGACCCTTCAGCGGGCGAACCTTCACCCCGTGGTTCAGCCGGACCCGATTGAACAGGCGGCGTGGGGAAGGACCCCACGGCCTGCGACCACGGATTGCCAGCCGGTGCCTCGTTCGTCGGCGATCGGTCGGAGGCATTGTCGGATTCGGCCGGGCGATAGGGGTTCACGCGCGAAGCAGACGTCGGCTGATCGGAACGGGGCCGGACGTCGTCGGCCACCAGCGCGGGCCCAACCGGCTCGTTGGCATCGTAGTCTGGCGCGTCATTTTCGCGCTGTTGGGCATAGCCGATGGCAATCAACCCGATGGAAATCACGGCCGCCAGTATCGTCAACCGAAGAACATGACGTTTCATGGGACTATTCCCTGTTTCTTCCTTGAATAAGGGTTGCTCGCCCAACGAGGCACGTTCACGCCCGGAACGGCCCGGGTGGCCGTGGACGGCTTGCCCGGCCTTGCACGTCACGCGATCGTCCACGGAGTGCCACGACGCGACAAATCGCTGTTCAAACAAGGCTGCGAGGCCGGGTTAGTTACCAGAATCGGATGCCCGGCGAAAGACCAGTTCGCCAGACAAGGTCGATAGATCGCAAGATGGGTGGTTTGGGAGGCTGGGAGGAATTGTGTATCGAGTTTTTTAACGCAAGGTCGGGAGGGCGAGGACGCGAAGAGGCTGTTGGCAGATGGGGGGCGGAAGGCAAGGATGGACAAGGCATCGATGGCACCGGCGAGAGAGGCTTGGCGATCAGGCAACGCACAAGCCGGGGCCTTGCCGCGCTGGTCGGAGTGCCGATAATAAAGGCCAGTAACCGGTAGGGTGGGGCGATTGCAGCGGGTTCTTCCGTAGGATTCATGCTTTTCTGACAAGGCTCGCTGCAATCGCCCCATCTACAGTTGTTTCCGCAACAGAAACTAGCTTCTTCTTTCACATCGAGGAACCTGCCATGCCGCTTCTGGTTGTCGGATCGGTCGCTTTCGACAGCGTGCAGACGCCCACCGAAACACGCGAGGACATTTTGGGGGGGTCAGCCTCCTATTTCTCCTATGCGGCTAGCTACTTCACCCCGGTTCGGCTGGTCAGCGTGGTCGGCGAGGACTGGCCCGACGAGTACACCAAGCTCTTCGAGTCGCGCGGCATCGACACCAGCGGCCTGCAGGTGTTGCCCGGGGCGAAGACGTTCCGTTGGACGGGCCGGTATTTCGACAATATGAACGACCGTGAAACGCTCGACCTGCAGCTCAACGCATTCGAGACGTTTGATCCGGTTCTGCCCGAGGAGTTCAAACGCTGCCAGTTCCTCTTCTTGGCCAACGGCCACCCGACGATCCAACTCAATGTGCTCGAGCAATGCGCCGGAGCGACGCTTCGCGTGGCCGACACGATGGACTTCTACATCCGCACGGCGCGTGAGGAATTGATGACGCTGCTCGGGCGGATCGACGGGTTGGTGCTCAACGACAGCGAAGCGAAACTTCTGACCGGCGACGAAAACCTGGTTCGCGCGGGGCACAAGGTCCGCGAAATGGGCCCGCGATTCGTCGTTATCAAGAAGGGCGAGCACGGGGCGATGTTCTTCAGCAAGCACGAGACCTACGTCATGCCCGCCTACCCGACCGAAAACGTGGTCGATCCGACGGGGGCGGGCGATAGTTTCGGCGGCGGAATGATGGGCTACCTGGCCGAACAGGGGAATTTCGAGCCCCAGACGCTCAAGAAGGCCCTGGCCTACGGCACGCTGGCGGCCAGTTTCACCGTCGAAGCCTTCAGTCTCGACCGGCTGAAACAGATCGAACGCGAGGACATCGATCGGCGGATGGAAGAGTATCGCCGGATGCTGAGCTTCTGATCAGTAGGGTGGGGCGATCGTGGCCGGACAACGTTGTCAACCGGAATCGCATTTTGCCACGATCGCCCCACCCCGCAGTTCAGCCCTTGCTCGGCCGATAGACCGCGTGGCACGAGGGCGTTTCCCACAGTTTGACTTCAAACACCGGAAAACCCTGACTCGCGGCGTAGTCGAACAGGAGCCGGGCGAGGTTTTCGGCCGTCGGATTCTCGTCCAACAAGAAAAGCGGCTCGCCCAGCTTTTCGAGCGACTCGACCGCCGGGTCGTCGCGGCGCAGGATCATCCGGTGATCGAGGTGCGATTCGATCCATTCTTGGACGACTCGTTTGATGTCGGTGAAGTCGAGCACCATTCCCCGATCGTCGAGGCCGTCGGCCTCGATCGTGATCAGCGCGCGGCCGTTGTGGCCGTGCAGGTGGGCACACTTGCCCTGGTAGTCCAGCAGCCGGTGTCCGTAGCAGAAGTGGATTTCGCGAGTAACTTGGAACATGGGACTTCTTCGCGGTTGGGGACTATCGTTCGACCGCCGCCGAGGCGGCCGCGTACGGGGTTGGGTCGTCGAGCCCGGCGGCTCGAAACGCTTCTCGTCGTTCGGCGCACTTGTTGCAGGCGCCGCAGTGCATGGAACCGACGGGCGAGAGGCACGAGAACGTATGACGCAGCGGCAACTCGCGCCCCAATTGGATCACTTGCTTTTTGTCCATCTCGCCAAGAGGCCGCGTCAGACGAAGGGACGAGGCCGGCGCGGCATTCAGCGCCGCCTCGAGATGCTCGAAAAAGACCGAGCGGGCGTCGTCGAACGGGCTGGTGCCCAACACGCCCAACGCCAACTCGCCGATTCCGTGCAATTGGCACCAGACGGCCGCCTTGATGATCAGCAACGCGTTGCGTCCGGGCAGATAGACCGCCTCGTCCGGACTAGCCGCGTCGGGCACGTCGTCGCCCGTCCGGCTCCAGTGGTTTGCGTACAGATCGTCAAGCGGCACCTCGAGGACCACCAGGTCGTCTTTGACCGGCGTGCCCAGCGCGTCGAGAAACCGGCGAGCCGCTCGAAGCTCCTCGTCCTGCCAGACGAGACCGGAGCGGATGAACAAGGGCACCACCTTTCGGCCGCTCGCGGCCAGTCGGCCGACCAGGATCGCGCTATCGAGCCCTCCGCTGAAAAGGACGCCCACGGTCGCGTGTTCGGCAGGGTGAGGCATGGTCTGGCTTTACCGTCTCTTCCGTCGCAATGAAACCATTCCGGACAAACAGGGTCCCCGTGTTGGATTCTACCTCGCGAACCACCCTCCGAAGAAGGGGGGCGT
>DOEZ01000618.1 GCA_003532715.1 Planctomycetaceae bacterium | reverse complement strand
GCTCCGCGAAAGGATCGCTACTTTCGCGGAGCGAAAGGCGACTATCGGGGCCATGTCGCCGGTAAGCCGACAACGACCCGTGAACGGTTGCCGGACCCCTTACCGCCCGATGATTCGTCTGCCGGTGATTGAGGTTGCGTTCCTCAACCGGAACGGCCAACCCCCGACATTTCTGTTCGGGCGCCATGGCGCAGGCTGAAGTAGGGGCCTCAGCACCGTCACCGGCGATGTGGTCCTTTCCTTCAGCCTGGCGCGGCGACGCCTTACAGGCCTCGGCGGGTCCAATAGTGGCCGCCACCCCCGCCGAATACCACGAGCAACACAACGATCAAGATGATCAACCCAAGAGTACTCATCGTTCTTCCTCCACTTTGCTGGAAACAATGTCTAAATCGACCATGAACATACCGACAATCGTTCACGGGGACTGTCCCGCCAGGGCCGAACCGGCCCGTGAACGCTTACCAGGTTTTCGCTATTTCTGTGTAACGGTGAACTTGAACTCCTTGGAAGAGTCCGCGCCGCTGCTCGCCGTTTCGCCCGTCACCTTTGCCGTGAAGTCGCCCAGCGCGGCGTCGTCGGCGGCTTTGAGAACGAGAGTCACGTTTGCGCTGCCGGGCGTGATGGCGGGATCGGCCGTTTCAAGGGTCACTCCCGCAGGCAGGCCAGACACCTTAATCGCCACCTGCTCGCCGAAGTTCTCACCTCGGTTGATCCCGATCAGAACAGGCTGTTCCCCGCCCTGGGTGAGGGTAACGGTCTCGAAAGGCACGGTCAGGCTGAACGTGCTTTCCGCCTCGCCGGCAATCGGCTTGTTGGCGACCCTCTCCACCGGCTTGGCCGACTCCACCGGGTTGACCGACTCCACCGGCTTGACCGACTCCACAGGCTTGACCGATTGCTCGCGTGCGGCCAGCGTAGTCGCTTCCGGGCCTTCCGACGTGTCCTGAGTGCAGCCGACGGCGCCAAGCAGCGTCAGCACAAGTAAAGCAACACTTAACGTCTTCATGGGTAGATCCCTTTTCAAAATGCGGACCCGCCGAAACTCGCGACGTACGAGATCGAAACGGTTCCATGTAGTGTAAGACCATCCTGAACATGCCGGAGGGAGGTTGCCCTCCGGGTATCGTGCATCAACCATTCTCACGAGTGCCCTCCCTCGTTAGCCGTTTGCGGGTTTCGCCCAGATGGGCCGTCCGCGCATCTAGCCTCCTGTTACCCGCGGCAAGTCGCCCGTCCGTGCCCAAAGGCTGCCATCGGGTTGTCAACATATCGCTGGACCTCCGCGTGAAAGAACCGCTCGTCCGGACCATCACGGCCGCCAAGAACAAAAAAAGCCGACGTGGCAGAACACCCGGAGGTATTCCACCACGTCGGCTTACTCACTACTAAGCCCCCCGGCACGGCCGGGTTGCTCTTTATCTAGTCGTCCGACGCTTTCGCTGGAAGAGCGACGGTCAATCGGGCCGCAACTCTTCCACCGCGATAATTATACGCCGCTACGCGGGAAAAGCAATGGGCCTTCTTCCCGCTGCTACACTTGGTATTATTGTCTCGGGTGCCGCTTGGGGCGGAGTCCTGATGGTGACCCCGGAACTGGACCTTCTGAAAACACTGAAATCCCGGGCGTTGACTCAAAGGTTATGGGTTTCCCCGTCATGTTCGGAACCGCTATCCCCGGAACTATCCCCCCGTGCGGCGAATTGCAGACCTTGGTAACTTGAATGCATGAACCGTTTCTCGTAATATATACCGGCAGCATGGAAATCGGTGGTTGAGATGCCTTCTGGACGTGGCTGCGTTTGGCGTAAACCGTGGCATGTATCATGTATTCCAGCGTGAATTGGCGTGTAACGGCCTGCCATTGCTATTGGTTGATGCTAACCGTGGCGATGAGCGGTTGTGTCTTCGGCACAATGACATCGTCTCTGATGGCACAGTCGGCCGTCGGCGAGGCCGATGGTCCACGGAAAGTCTCAACCGCTGAAAAGGAAGACCTCGCCCCGGCTCCCGCGAAGGTCGACGTCAAGCCCGTCGCGCGTGATGAAGAGATTCGCACGCGGCTGCAGAGCGTCCTTGATGCCACCGGCTGGTTCACCGACTCGCGAGTCGAGGTTAGAGAAGGGGTCGTTTTCCTCAACGGCCGGGCCGAGACCGATGATCTCAAGAAATGGGCCGGCGATCTGGCGAGGAACACCCAGGATGTCGTCGCCGTGGCCAACCGGATCGAGGTGCTCGAACCATCGGTGTGGGATTTCAGTGCTGCTTGGGGCGGGCTGCGCGTTCTCTGGCGCGACTTCATCCGCTCGCTTCCCTTTTTCTTTTTCGGGCTGCTCATTCTGATGCTGTCGGCGGGAGCCGGTGTGCTGGCGACACGAGGATCGCGGACGGTTCTTCGCCGAAAGGTACGGGCGAATTTGCTGCGTAATGTGATGGCTCGGGGAATTGGCGTGCTGGTTTTTCTCCTCGGCGTCTACATCATTCTGCGCGTCTCCGGCCTGACCCAATTGGCCCTGACGGTGGTCGGCGGCACCGGCCTGCTCGGTCTGGCCGTCGGAATCGCCTTCCGCGACATCACCGAGAACTTCCTGGCAAGCATCTTCCTGAGCATGCAGCGGCCCTTCGAGACGGGCGACCTGGTCGAGATCACTGGCGTGACGGGGTACGTGCAGCAACTGAACGTGCGCACGACGATCCTGATGACTCTCGACGGCAACCTGGTGCAGATCCCAAACGCCAGCGTTTACAAGAACAACCTCCGCAACTTCACGACCAACGCCAATCGGCGCGAGGACTTTGTCGTCGGCATCGGTTACGACGTCTCGATCAACGAGGCTCAGGAGATCGCGCGGAAAGTGTTGGCGGACCACCCGGCGGTTCTGAACGACCCCGAGCCATCGGTGCTGGCGGACAGCTTGGGGAGATCGACGGTCAATCTGCGGGTCTACTTCTGGCTCAACGGCCGCGAACACAGTCGGCTGAAAGTGCGCTCTTCGGTGATCCGGCTGGTGAAACGCGCCTTCCAAGAACGCGGCATCTCGATGCCCGACGAGGCTCGAGAGGTCGTCGTTTCACAAGGCGTTCCCGTCCCCGTCACCGTGCTCGATGGGAAACAGGAGGTGACGCACGACATCCGGCCCGTCAAGCGGTTGCCAGTCCGACCGCCGGGCAACGAAGTGGATACGGCGTCCACGCGAGCTGAAGGTGGGCTAGCAAGCGAAGCCGGCGTTATCAAGGAACAGGCACGGCAGGTCCAGCCGTTAAACCACGAGGAGAACCTGTTGGAGGTTCCTTCCGGCACTTCGCCGGCCGAGGAACAGGAAAAGAAGCACGGCGGTAACGGAGAAGAATCTGGCAAATGATCGCGAAACTGCAGCATTGGTGGCAAGAGTTGCGGGCGAGCTTCTGGTTCGTTCCTGCAGTGATCGTTCTGGGCGCCGTGGGACTTGCCGCTGGCCTGACCGCCCTGGACAAGAACGTCGAACTGCACTTCGACAAGAAGTGGCCGCTCCTC
>DOEZ01000617.1 GCA_003532715.1 Planctomycetaceae bacterium | reverse complement strand
TAAGACCAACGTCATCACGTACGACGCCGATACACCCGTCGAGGCGATCCATCAGTTCCTCTGCCGGGTTTCGATTCGCCGGGTGGTCGTCGTTTCCGGCTCGCGCCCGATCGGCACCATCAGTCGCGGAACGATCTTGCGGCTATTCCGCAACCTGGTTGCCGCCGCCGACGAACGCGCCGGCGAGACGCCGCTCGAAACGCGAAAGCACCTAATCGAATCGTCGCGACAACTGGCCGCGATCGGTCAAGACTTTCTCGCGGAAGTCGAGCAAGCGCCGGGGCCGACCACATCGGAAGTCGCCGGTCGCGCCGCCCAAATGCAGGGTCTTCTGAACGACATGCTGGCTTGCTCGACGGCCGCCCCCGCGTCGGACGTCGTCGCGAACGCGAATGAGTCGTGGCAAGAGTCGGCGGCGGAATAGGTTGCCGATCTTGCGCGACCTCAGCTCTTTCGATTCCGTCATGCGGCTCGTTCTCGTAACCGTTCACGGGTCGCCAAAGTCGAGCGCTACTTTCGCGNNAGCGAAAGGCGACTATCGGGGCCACATCATCGGTAGGCCGACAACGACCCGTGAACGGTTACCCGTGCTCACGTGCCCCGGCCCGGTCCATACCATTCGATTTGTCGCCGCGGACAGAACGCCAGCCCGTGTTCGCGACAGTACGGCTCGAGCCACGTCGACCGAACCGCCAGAATCGCCCGATCGGTTCCCTCGGGCATGAGCATCACCCGCGAGCGGTCGATTTCGGGCAATTCAGCCAGATAGCGCTCGACCTCCTCGCCATCCTCGATCGCCGCCACGACGAATTTGATCTGGTAATCGTAGTCGGCGATTAAGCGGCGAATCACGTCGGGCGCGTGCCGTGCTCGCTCGTGCCGGCGGATCCACCGCGGATCGGCGTCGGCGGCCGGCGTCGAATTGGCCGTCTTCGGACTGATCGACATCAGATCGCACTCGACGGGCAGAAAGATCGTTCCGGCCGTCTCGATCGTGATGTGATGTCCGCTTTCGCGAAGCGATTTGGTCAACGGCGCCAACTCGGCAAAGAGCATCGGTTCGCCGCCGGTCAGAACGACGTGCTCGACGCCATGGCCGTGGACGTGTTCGACAATCTCGTCGACGGCCAAATCGACGCCGTCGGGCGACCACGAGGCGTAGGGCGTGTCGCACCATCGGCAGCGCAGATTGCAGCCGCTCGCGCGAACGAATACGCTCGGCGTGCCGGCCAAACGCCCTTCACCCTGTCGCGAACAGAATATCTCGCTAACGCGCATCGTCACCAACTGCCATCAACCGACCCTTGCCGTCATCCCATAGTGCGTCCACACGCACCCTACACACCCCCACCCAAATCCCAAATCCCTAATCCCTCGAATACGCCACCGGATCCTCGTAGCCCGCTTCGGCAAAACCTCTTCGACGCAACTGGCACGCATCGCAATGGCCGCAGCTCGTGCCGTGCTGGTCGGGGTCGTAGCAGGTGTGCGTAAGACCGTAATCGACGCCCAGCGCCATGCCGCGCCGGATGATGTCGGCTTTGGTTAGATCGACCAGGGGTGCGTGGATCCGAAATTGAAGCGTTCCCTCGACGCCCGCCTTGGTGGCAAGAGTGGCCAACTCGGCGAATTTGGCCAAGAACTCCGGCCGGCAGTCGGGATAGCCGCTGTAATCAACCGCGTTGACGCCCAGAAACAAGTCGGCCGCTCCCACCGTCTCGGCGTAGGCCAACGCCAACGCCAGAAAGACCGTGTTCCGCGCGGGCACGTAGGTGATCGGGATGCCCGAGCCGATTCGCTCGGCCGAGCGATCCTTCGGCACGGCAATCGCGTCTGTCAACGCACTACCGCCGAAGACCGAAAGATCGACCCGCACGACCTTGTGATGCCGTATATCAAGCGACGTGGCCACGCGGGCGGCGGCCGACAACTCGAACTTGTGCCGTTGTCCGTAGTCGACCGTCAGGGCGAACAGGTCGAAACCAGCGTCTTTCGCCACGGCGGCCGTTGTCGCCGAATCGAGACCTCCGGAAAGGAGCACCACGGCTGGTTTGGTCATGGGAAGTTGGCAGAGGGTTGCTTCATGGTGGCCGCGCGCCCGACGAGCGGAGAAGCGGCGGAGAGAATAATGGAAAAGAGGATGGACTGCCGGGACAGCCGCGTCGGCCGGCCGCAAAGCTCCAGCTCCCTTTACTGTTTCACCGAGACGGACGCCCAAGACTTCGGATGCCCATCCGGAGACCGTGACCGCCTTGTCGGCGACCGTTTATTATGACACAATGCGTGGGCGGGGCAAAGGAGCCAAGACCATGAGCGACGACTTCCGCCAGATGCTCGAAACGTTCGAAAACGAGTTTCCGGGTCGAGAATACACGATCGAGATCGTCTGTCCCGAGTTCACGTCGGTGTGTCCCAAGACGGGTCAGCCGGATTTCGGCACGCTCGTGTTCACCTATGTGCCCGCGGCGCGGTGCATCGAACTGAAGAGCCTGAAGCTGTACCTTCAACAGTTTCGCAACGAGGGAATCTTCTACGAAAACGTGACGAACCGGATTCTGGACGATTTCGTGGCCGTGGTCGCTCCGCGGCAGGTGGAGCTGGTGGCTGCTTTTACTTCGCGCGGGGGGATCACAACAACCGTAACGGCACGGTTCGAGGCCATCTCGTGATGCCCGTGATCTTCACGACCCGCCTGTAGCACGGCCACCCTGTAGCACAGCCGCCCCCGGCTGTGGAATCGGTGTAGCATAGCCGCCCCCGGCTGTGGAAGATCGGTTTCGCCCACCTGCGGTCGGTCGTTCGAAATAGTCGTTTACACCCGTCACCCACCGTTCCAAGAGAGCCGTAAGCCCTCCCGGGGGTGCGAACCACGCGAGGACTTGTAGGCGTCGAAGTTTGTGGTAATCTTATTTGTTTGGCCGACGCGGTCCGCATTCGGCTGTCCTCCCGGTGTCGGGAAGGCTAGCCAACCGCGAATCTCGTTGCTCGGCCGAGCACAACATGGTGGCTGTAGCTCAGTTGGTTAGAGCGCTGGATTGTGG
>DOEZ01000544.1 GCA_003532715.1 Planctomycetaceae bacterium | reverse complement strand
TCTGCGGCGAGGAGACGGCCCTGCTGGCGTCGATCGAAGGCCGGCGCGGCATGCCTCGGCTCCGCCCGCCGTATCCGGCGGAGTCGGGCTTGCACGGAAAGCCGACCCTGGTCAACAATGTCGAGACGTATTGCCTCGTGCCGTGGATCATCCGCCACGGGGCCGACGCCTTCGCCGCCATGGGCACCGCGACGAGCAAGGGGACCAAGGTGTTCGCCCTGGCCGGAAAGATCCGGCGCGGCGGGCTGATCGAAGTCCCGATGGGCGTCACGCTCCGCCAGATCGTCGAACAAATCGGCGGCGGCGCGGCCGAGGGACGGCGGTTCAAGGCGGTTCAGGTCGGCGGGCCGTCGGGCGGCTGCGTTCCGGCGAGCCTGGCCGACACGCCGGTCGATTTCGAGGCGCTGACCGCCGCCGGGGCGATCATGGGCTCCGGCGGACTGGTCGTGCTCGACGAAACCGACTGCATGGTGGATATTGCCCGGTACTTCCTCGAATTCACGCAAGATCAATCGTGCGGCAAATGCACGTTCTGCCGGATCGGCACGCGGCGGATGCTCGACATCCTCGAACGAATATGCGATGGTCGCGGCAAACCGGCCGACCTCGACGAATTGGAGACCCTGGCCCACACGGTCCGCGACGCGAGCCTGTGTGCGTTGGGCGGCACGGCCCCAAACCCAGTGCTCTCGACCTTGCAGTATTTCCGCGAGGAGTACGAGGCGCATCTGGCGGGCCGCTGTCCGGCGGGCAAGTGCAAATCACTGATTACCTACGAGGTGACCGACAAGTGCATCGGTTGCACGCTCTGCGCGCAGTGCTGCCCGGCCGACGCCATCCCGATGACGCCCTACCGGCGGCACGCGATCGACGCCGAAAAATGCACCCGCTGCGACGCCTGCCGCGAAACGTGCCCAACCGGGGCGATCGTGATCCGGAGTTGAAGACGGAAGACCTTTTGGAACCGCGGATGAACGCGGATAACGCAGATGTAAAGGAGTTTGCGAGTGAACCGGATACACTGCTTGTCAGACAGTTGTTCCTATTGGCTCAAGTGGACCATTCGTGGTGTAAACACCAGCGAGAGCGCTTGAGAGAACATCCGCGTGTATCTGCGTTCATCCGCGGTTCCTTCATTGTGTACCGTGAAAGTTGAAAAGGCCATGCCAAGAATTACGATTGACGGTCGCGAGGTTGACGTTCCCGCCGGGGCCACGGTGCTCGATGCCGCGCGTCGGCTGGGGATCGACATCCCCACGCTTTGCCATCTCGGCGGCTACGAACCGTCGGCCTCGTGCCTCGTCTGCGTGGTCAAGCTGCGGGGGAGCCGGCGGTTCGTCCCCTCGTGCGCCACGCGCGTCGTCGACGGCATGGAGGTCGAAAGCGAAACCGACGAAGTCCGCCAGGCGCGACGCACGGCTTTGGAGTTGTTGCTGAGTGACCATTTGGGCGATTGCGTCGCCCCGTGCGAGTTGGCCTGCCCGGTCCACATGGACATCCCCGCGATGCTTCGCGAGATTCAAGAGGGCGATTTCGCCGCGGCGATTCGCACGATCAAATGCGACATCGCGTTGCCGGCCGTCTTGGGCCGCGTTTGCCCGAAACCGTGCGAAAAAGGCTGCCGCCGGGGCGTGGCCGACGAATCGATCGCGATCTGCGCGCTCAAGGCCCAGGTCGCCGAATTCGATCTCGCCTTGGAAACCCCCTACCGACCGGCGTGTGAGCCCGACTCGGGCAAGCGGGTGGCCGTCGTCGGCGCGGGACCGTCGGGTCTGGCCGCTGCGTTTCATCTCACTCGGGCCGGCCATCGCGTCACGCTCGTCGACGACCAGCCTCTGCCGGGCGGCCGTCTGCGAACCGAATTCGACGCCGCCACGCTGCCGTTGGATCTTGTCGATTCGGAGATCGTCCAAATCCTCGAAATGGGCGTCTCGCTCCTGTCGGATACGCCCGTCGCCGACAAGGCGGCCTTCGACCGGCTGCGCCGCGAGAACGACGCCGTGCTGGTCTGCTGCGGCGCGTCGGGCAAGGACCGGGCGGCCGATTGGGGACTCATCGCGACCGACCGGGGTATTCGCGTCGAAAAAGGAACCTATCGGACGAGCGTCGAGGGCGTCTTCGCCGGGGGCAACGCCGTCCGAGCCAAGGGACTCGTCGTCCGAAGCGTCGCCGACGGCAAGGAAGCGGCCGACGCGATCGACGCCTTCCTTCGCGCCAAGCCGCTCGACGCACCCCGACGCGAGTTCACCGTCCGCGCCGGCCGACTCGACTCCGACGAACTCGCGGCCATGATCGAACAGATCGAGCCGCCGACGGATGATCACGCTACTTTCACGGAGCGAAAGGCGACACTTCCGGCCGCGCCGACGACCGGCGACATAGTCGCCTTTCGCTCCGCGAAAGTAGCGTCGCCGCGAGACGACGCCGGCGACTCGGCATCAGCCAATTCGCCGATCATCAGCGAGACAATCGACGCGGCGCGACGCCGAGCCGCGCGCTGCCTGCACTGCGACTGTCGAGGCCGGCACGACTGCCGCCTGAAACGGTACGCCGAGCAATACGACGCCCATCCGAACCGCTACGATGGCACCCGACGGAAACTGGTCTTTCTTCGCGGCGAGTCGGGCGTGATCTTCGAGCCCGGCAAGTGCATCGACTGCGAACTGTGCATCCAGATCGCCTCGAAGAGCCGCGACGTGCTCGGGCTGGCGTTCATCGGCCGCGGCTTCGACGTCCGCGTCGGCGTGCCCTTCGACCGCTCGCTCGACGAAGCCCTGGGCCGCCTGGCCGCCGAATGCGTCGCCGCCTGCCCCACCGCCGCCCTGTCGATGGGCGAACCCCGACCGGTTTCGTCATTGCCCATTCTGGGCCAACGGTGAGAGCGTCTTCTTGTGGGGAGGGGGTTGAGGGGGGATTTGGGGCTCGTGCGGGCTGGTGGACCATCCGTGTTAGACCGCAGCCGTTCGTCGACGCCAAGTCGCCGCGATTGCTCCAGCGAGAGCCAGCAGCGTGATCGAGGCCGGCTCGGGCACCGCCACCCTGAAGAACTGATCGCCCGCCAGGTTGTTCAGGTTGACCCCGGCGAGGCTTCCCGTGAAGGAGCCGGCGCCATCGCCGCCGACGTTGACCTGCGGAGGCGCAAGTCCGCCGAGAAACTGGTTCGACAGGTAATCGTGGTTCGAGCCGTTGATCATCGCGCTGACCAGGATGTCCTCCGGGTTCGGATTGCCGAGGACCGAAAGCGGAATGGCCAGTTCGAGGCCCGTGGTCGCCGCCAGCGCCGCCGCCTGGTCGGCCGCGTCGGTGCCGCCCGCAATGCCAGCCATGTTGGAATTGTTGTAAGCCACGCCGATGCCGTTGGGCAGCGCCGACGCGTTCGAACCGGTGAGCGATCCGCCGAATACGTTGCCGGCTGTCTGAAACGCCCCGAGGCCTCCGCCCACGACGGCGAAGTCGATGTCGAATCGGTCGCCGCCGTTGTTGCCGTTACGGAGGATGATCAGGTAGTCGGCCGCGAACCCGGCGTCGAACGTCATGCCGTTGTACTTATTCGCCCATCCATCGTTTTCGGGATTCGTGCCGCCGAAGTTCCCATCGGGCTGAACCTGGTTTTGGCCGCCGGGCACCGAGTCGAAGAAGAGGTTCAACCTGTTGAAGTTGTTTTGGACCTGACCGGTGAGCATCAGGTAGAGCGTGCCGCCTTCAATCTGAGCGTACGCGGCATTCAGTTCGTTCAGGTTGTCGCCGAACCCGGTCTCGACGGTTTGCACGGCCCACGCCGCGCCGTAGCCGGCGTCCTTCACCCCGTCGAGCGTCGGCACGGCCCGAGCGGACACGGCTAGCAGGAGAACCACGAGCGTACTGGGAATAAATCTGATCATCTGTTTTCTCCTAAGGAGTACAAGGGAAGAACCGAGACGGTCCCTTTCGTTGCATATTACGAAAGTGCCGAGATCGGGGCGAGCGAACAGGCGATATCTTCGGATATTCGGCCGTTCGGATACGACCGGAAGCGAGTGAGACACTTTTCGCGAAAACCAGATTTTGAGTTGTCGAATGACGCCTTCGGAATGGATGGCTTACATCACCACGGAGGCGCAGAGCGACACGGAGGTCTCTTGCCGCGAGAGTGGTAGGTTGGGGCGACGAGCGGCCGGGAGAACGCTGCGAAAAACCGCTCCCTGTCGGTCGGCCGCTCGTCGCCCCACCGTACGTCTTGCACGGTCGCCTCATCACCGCTAGACCAAGTCGAAGAACTATTCCGCCTCCGCCGCGCCTCTCTACTCCACGATTCCACTTCCTCATTCCTTCGCGCCTTCGCGGCTTCGCGTGAGCCCAAATCCCCAGCCGGGTGGCTTACCGATCGGGGGCCCAAGGCCCAAGAGGCCTCGCGTGATCGCGGCACGACGCGGCGGGCGACCGGCCGACAACTTGTACGTCGCGAGGAAGACGCCCCCTCTCTGGAGTGGATTCGGCTCGCTTCACGCGTTTCTGTTACATTTATGCCCGGGTTTCGCCTGGAAGTGTGCAGCCGGTGGTGCTTGTCCACCGACAAAGACCACCATGTCGCGTGGCTGCTCCCCAAAGGGATCTTGAGAAAAAATCGCCCCCGGTCGACGAATCCCATCGAGCCCCGTCATGAGCACGTTTCTTATGGAAGAGATGCCCGCCGAACCATCGATCGCCCAAGCCGGCCCCGGCGCGTCGCGCGACGCCTTCGCGACGGCGTCCGCGCCGCCGCGCGCCCCGAGCGAGTCGAGCACGCTTTGGACCCGAAGTTTCCTCGGCCTGTTAGCCACGCAGTTTCTCGGCGCGGTGAACGACAACATGTTTCGTTGGCTCGTCGTGCCGATCTGCAAGGAACTCGTCGGGACCGAGAAGGCGGCCGCCGCGCTTTCGGCCGGGCTGGCCTGTTTCGTGTTGCCCTATCTCCTGCTGGCCGCGCCGGCCGGCTATCTGGCCGACCGCTTCAGCAAGCGAAGCGTCATCGTCGGTTGCAAGGTGGCCGAAATCGTGATCATGGCCCTGGGAATCGCGACAATCCTGATCGGCGACATCTATCTCATGTTCGTCGTGGTCGCTATGATGGGAGCGCAGAGCGCGCTGTTCAGTCCCTCGAAGATGGGCAGTATTCCCGAGATGGTCCACCCCCGGCTGCTTTCGGCGGCCAACGGCTGGATGGGGCTGGTCACGGTCGCGGCCATCGTGGTCGGCTCGGTCGCCGGAAATCTGCTTTTCGGCCACACGGGCCCGACCGGGATCCATCACTGGTGGCTTTCGGCCGTCGCCCTGGTGGGCGTGGCCGTCGCCGGGCTGTTGACCAGTCTGCCGATCGCGCGGCTGCAAGCGGCCAACCCGTCGCGGACCTTTCCACTGAATTTCGCGTGGCAAGTCGTTCGCGACATGGGCGTGCTGGCGTCCGATCGGGCATTGTTGCG
>DOEZ01000377.1 GCA_003532715.1 Planctomycetaceae bacterium | reverse complement strand
GACGTCCGCCGCGCCGCCGCTCGCCGCGCCTCGGGCAGTTGCTCGGGCTTGCCGACGTAAAGGCACGCCGCACGCGTCGGACTGCGCAGATAGAGCCGTCCGCGGCTCAACGTCGGGGCGGTCCAGCAGATCTCGCCGCCGAAGACGTTCGCGCGCGAGAGTTCTTCGTATGCCTCGGGCGAGGCGCTCGCGAGAATCGCCTCGCCCCGGTCGTTGAGCATCAGCAGCTTGCCGTCGGCCGCGATGAGGCTCGCGTGGCCGGGCCGTTCGTCGGACCAGAGCACGTCGCCCGTCTTGAAGTCGAGAGCCCGAAACGTGCCTCGCGACGCGCGTCGCGCCTTGGTTTGGATGTCGCGCAGATCGAAGCCATACACGCAGCCCTCGTGGAGAACGCAGGAAGCGACATCGTTCGACATTTGCATCGAGTCCCAGGCGGGCCGGCCGACAAGGCGTCGTTCGTCCGCGCCGCCGGCCGCTTCGAGCGTGAACTGGGCCGCTCCCTTGCGGAACGGGCTGGCGATCATCAGCCGAGGTTCGTCGTAGACGGGCCAGGCGGAGTGCTCGTCGTACTCGCGCGATAATTCGTGTCGCCAAAGGGCCTCGCCGGTCGTTCGGTCGAGCAACAGCAGGGCGTTTTGCAGGAAGGCCACGACCAGCGGGCGGTCTTGCAGCGTGATGGGCAACGCGCCGCAATAACTGGCCGGCTCGTCGCCGCCGGTCCAAACGGTCGATCCCTTGTCGGCGTCGAGCGCGACCACGGCCGCCTTTTCACCGCCGACCGGCAGAATCACCTTGCCGTCGCACACCAGCGGCGTGCAGGAGTAGCCGAAACCGATGCCGCGTGCTCCGAATTCCTGGACGACGTTGACGCGCCAGAGGAGCCGGCCGTCGGCGGCGGCCAGACAGCCGACCGTGCCGCGCGGCCCCGCGAAATAGACGCGCCCGGCGTGCCAGGTGGGAGTGGCCCTGGGGCCGGGATACATGCCGCCTTGCTCGTACGGCCAGTCGTAGGGATGCTCCCAGATGGTCTCGCCCGACTCGGCATCGAGACAAAGGACCGATTGGCGGTAGGCGGTTTGGGTCTGCGTGAAGAGCCGATCGCCGACGCGAATCAGGCCGCTGTACCCTTCGCCAACGTGGCGGATCCAGAGCACGGGCGGACCTTCGTCGGGCCAGCGTTGGGCCAAGCCCGTCTCGGCCGACACGCCGTCGAAATTCGGCCCGCGCAGGTGCGGCCAGTCGGTCGGTTCGAGTTCGGTGGAACCGGGCCCGAATCGTTCAACGGCGTTGGACTCGCCCATGTCGCCGCGCGGGGCGAACCATGTCCAGAACCGGCCGAAGACGGCGAACAGCAGCAAGCCCATTCCGGCCAGAATGAACAGACGAGCCAGCGCGGGCCCGGCCAGCCGCGAACCGACGCGCGAGAGTCGGGATGGTTCTTGGAGGCGGATTGTCATGGATGAAACCACCCTTCCCAACGTCGAATGACGCGGCCGATCAGCGAGCGAATACGACACAACAAGAACCAGTAGACCAGATTCTCGGGGCGGCGACAATCGGGGCCGGCATAGTCGCCTTTCGCTCCGCGAAAGTAGCGCTACTTTCGCGGAGCGAAAGGCGACTATTGGCGAACGACGATCTTCAGCGAAGTGCGGCTATCGACGTCGCGCCAACAGCAGATCAACCGCCAAAACCGTCTCGTCGTCGGCGTCGCATCGCGATGGTTCGGTCCGCCGCGTGATCGTGCGAGCCCAAGCCGCGCGCCGTCCGAAGAGCATGGTTTCTTCACTCATCGGCCCAAACTCGTCGCCAAGCACGGCATCGACCACCTCCTCAGGCGAGCGGAGGGCGTAAGCCCTCTGTTGCGTCAGAAGTTGTTCCCTCTGTTGCGCCACGAGTTGCGCACCCGGTTGCGTCACAAGTTGTGCCCCCATTCCAACCAGACGCTCGACCGGCCGAATCGGCTGTCGAGCCGAATTCGCAGCGCTGTTCGGCAAGGGACCGACCAACGGAGTCGCGTCGGCAACGCCAGGCCCAACGGACGGCAACGACACGCTCGGTGGTTCCGGCGTGCTCGGTGTCGTTTCGCCCGGCGGCGCGATGGTCATCCCAAAATGGGCCGCCAGAATGGCCGCATCAATAGCGTCGACACGGCCGTCGCCATTGAAATCACCGTCGGCCCAGGTCATGCCTGATTTGCCCCAGTTACTCGCCAGAATCTTGGCATCCTCGGCATCGACCGTGCCGCTCCAATCAACATCGCCTGGCAGACGCGGGAATTGATACTCATAGGCTCCGATATCCACGCTCGGCCCCGAGATGCGCGGGTTCCCATCAAGATCCACCGTCAGCCGATTGCCCCATGCATCGACGGCCAAGGCATTGCTGCCGGCATTGACGGCCGGGCTGTCAATCCGTAACCGCAATTCGCCAAAATCGTCGTCGGCCGTGCCCCAAACGCCGTCACCGCCCGGGCTAGGATTGCGAATGAAGCCCGGATCAGTGCCGATGAGATTGTGGCTGCTTTCGGCGGCGAGCGAGCCGGAGACGTTTGGGTAGGATGAGGCCGTGTTGACGGCGACAATCGAGTTGACCATCACCACTCCTTCGGGGTAGCAAGCCAATCCACCGCCCTGGTATTCAGCCGAGTTCCCCGTGATGGTCGAATTGATAATTCGGAGTACGCCGGGATTACTGGGCGCGCCCCAATCGGCGATTCCACCGCCCCGCCGCGCCGAATTGCCAGCAACAACCGAGTTCGTGACGGCCATCTCGCTGCCAGAATTCATGATTCCACCTCCCTCGTCGGCCGAGTTGCCCGAGATGATTGTGTTCGTGATCGAGGTCGTGCTCCCAATACCGCCGCTAAAAATGCCGCCCGCCTGCCGATTGGCTGAGTTACCTGAGATGGTTGAGCTTGTAACGCAAATTGAACCCCCAGTGTTGAAGATGCCGCCACCCTCTCCTGAATTCGGGTAACCTCCCGTGACTCGATTGTGTGAAACAATGGAATTGGTGACGTTAACTGGCCCCGAGTAGCTGTACAACCCGCCGCCAGCGACAACGGGAAGAGCACCTGTGCCTGTGATGGTATTGTCCGATATGGTCGAGTTGACAATGTTAATCGCGCCAGAGAAATTGCAGATTCCGCCGCCAACGCTCCGATCGCTCATGGCGACATTGTTCGAGACGGTCGAGTTGGTGAGGGTCAGTGAGCCGTTGTTGCTGTGAATTCCGCCGCCATGCCGGCTTGTCGCATTCCAAGAGATGTCGGAGTTCGCGACCGTGAGCACCCCATCGTTCAGAATTCCGCCGCCGCTGGAGCCCGAACCCGAACGATTACCGTTGACGACCATGTGATCGAGCGACAACTCGACGCCGGCATTGACGACGATACCGCTGCTGGTGCCACCGGTAACAGTAATGTGCGAGAGGAGCGACTCGCCACCCGTGGCCTGGAACACAGTTCCTCGCGCATTGCCGTCGATGGTCAAGAACGATGCGCCTGGGCCAATGATCTGGACGTCAGCGATAGCCAGCGTCGCCGTCGTGGAATAAGTCAACTTAGTAACCTGATTCAACATCGCGGCCGAAAATTGAATGGTCGAGCCGGACGTGGCCATGGCCAGTGCCTCGCGTAGACTGATGTCATCGGGCGAAAGGTCGCCGTCGAGTTCGTCGTCGGCCGTGGTGACGATGATGCTAGTCGGCGAGAGAACCGAGACGAACACCTGGGCCGTGTTTGAATGTAGCTCGCCGTTGACGGCCCGGTACGAGCACATGTCCATGCCCCAGAAATCCACGTCGGGCGTGTAGGTCCACGTTCCGTCCGGGTTTTCTTCGAGCATGCCGCGTGCCGGTGGCTCGACAATGACGGCCGCCATCGGGCTTCCGTCATTGCAGGAGTCGTTGGCCAGCACGTCCAGAGCGATCGCATCGCCCTGGTCTGCCACGAAGGCGTCATCATAAGCCACCGGGATACCCGGCGGCTGGAGTTCAACCGCGCCAATGTCCACGGTTCCGTACAGTCGAAGAAAGCCTCGCCCGTCGGCCAGCAACGCGTTGCCCTTGGCGTCGAGGGCCTTTGAATCATTGCCGGCATCGATCAACGGACTGCCGGGCAGGGGAGCATGCGTCCACGTGGGCCCGCCGTTGTCTTGCAGGGGGCCGAGCATCGGGTCGATCGGCGAACCGACGCCGATCTGGTTACCGTTCACGCCGTTGGTGATGCCCGAGAGGCCGGCGGAGAGACCAATGAAGTTGTGGGAGCTGTCCGACGAGACGTTTCCCTGAACCTGTGTATTGCCCGATCCAGTGTTCGCCGCGATGACCGAATTGTACAGTACCGGGGCGGTTGAAAAGGTATTGAGGTAGATTCCGCCGCCTTGGCCGACGGCCGAGTTCGCGGTGACCATCGAGTTGGTCAGCGTCAACTTGCTGGAAGAACCGCTGCTGTAGATTCCGCCGCCGTACTGCCCGGACGAGTTGGCCGAAATGGTTGAGTTGATGACGAATGCGGTGCCGGAGTTGGCTATCGCGCCGCCACCAGAGCCGGAACTTGCAGTGGCCGAATTCTGTGAAAGGGCCGAACCCGTGACGGTTAGCACCCCACTGCTGAAGACCCCGCCACCATAGTTAGCGGCCGTATTGCCGGAGATTGTCGAGTTCGAGATCGAGGCGGTGGCGGACGAACCGTAACTGCAGATACCGCCGCCGTACTGGCCGGCGGAATTGTTCGAGATACTCGATCCCGTAACGATCAGTGTGCCCGTGCTGTAGACTCCGCCGCCCCGTCCGGAGGTTGTTGTGGCCGAGTTGCCCGAGATAATCGCGTCGATGACGGTCAACGTGCCCGCGCTACTGATTCCGCCGCCCGTGGTGGCCGTTCCGCCGGTGATTGTCAGGCCCGAAAGGTTCGCTTCGACTCCGCTGTCGATCAAGAACACGCGGCTCAATTGGTTGGCGTTGATCGACAACAAATCGGCGCCGGGGCCCTCGATGTCGAGCTTGCCGCTGACCAAGAGTTGCGTGCCGCCGAGCGTGATCGTGCCCGGCACGGGGGTCTCGCCATCGGTGAAAAGGCTTTCGGCGAACCGGATGACGTCGGTCTCGGTCGTGCTGCCCGCCGGCACCGCGCCATCCCAGAGATCCGTGTTCGTGTTGGCCGCCATGAGGGCTTCGCGGAGCGTCAACAGGCCGTCGTCGGCCACCGTGTCGGCTAGGCTGTCGACCACGTAGAAGACACTCTGGCATTCGTAGGCCCCCAGGTCGACCACGCCGCCAATGACTCGCGGATTGCCGTCGAGGTCCGTTTCGAGCGAGTTGCCGTCCGGATCGACAGCCAGGGCGTTGCTCCCGGCATTGATGGCCGGAGAGCCGGGCAAGAGACGGTACGTCTCGCTCAACCTCGGATCGATTGGCAAAGCGGGTGTGCCCACTTGGTTGCCGTTGACGCCGTCGACCAGGGCTGACTGGCCCGAGTCGTCGCCGATCAGGTTATGGGAACCCGAGAGCGTTCCCGAATAATGACGGATGTCAGGTCCAGCGGTGGAAGCGGCGTTTTGGGCGACAATCGTGTTGTTCAGTGTCGTCACTGAGAGACTGCCGGAAGTGTAAATCCCGCCGCCGTAGCCGGCCGAGTTGCCCGAGAGCGTCGAGTTGGTGATCGAGAGCGTGCCGTAGTCGTTGTAGATCCCGCCGCCACCGTCGGCCGAACCCCCGGTGATCGTCATGCCGCCCAGGCTGGCGGCAACGCCAGCCTGAATCCGAAACACGCGGTTTTGGCCCAGGGCGTCGAAAACCAGCCGCCCGGCCCCCGGACCTTCAATACTCAGGTCGGCCACGATCACCAGTTCCCCCTGATCCACCAGAACCGTTCCGCTCAAACCCTCGGCAAACTGGATCACATCCTGTTGGCTGAAAGAACCGGCCGGCGCGTCGCCCACCGGCTGGTTGCGGTTGGCAGCCTCGAATGCCTCGATGAACGTCAGAACTCCGTCCTCGGCAATCGTATTCTCCAGGCTCGCTACCACATAGATCCGGGCGGGGGTGCCCGCCGTGGCGCCTTCGACCGCGCCCAGGTCCACCGTGCTGTTTTGAATCCGAGGATTGCCAAAAAGGTCCTCCGTCAGGGGCTGCCCCGCCGGATCTAGCGCCAGGGCGTTGTTGCCCGCGTCGAGGGCGGGAGAACCGGGCAATAGGTAGTAGCCCCACTGGCCACTGTCCAACTGGCTTAAATCGCTTAATCTTGGATCGATTGGCGAAGCGGAGGTGCCCACCTGGTTGCCGTTGACGCCATGAACCAGCGCCGACTGGCCCGAGCCGTCGCCGATCAGGTTATGGGAACCCGAGAGCGTTCCCGAGGAACAACAGATGTCCGGTCTAGTGGAGGCGACGTTTTGGGCGACAATCGTGTTTTTCAGTGTCGTCACTGAGGAACTGGCGTAAGTGTAAATCCCGCCGCCGTAGTAGTAGGCCGAATTGCCCGAGAGCGTCGAGTTGGTGATCGAGAGCGTGCCGGAGGAGACGTAGATCCCGCCGCCGTAGTAGTAGGCCGAATTGCCCGAGAGCGCCGAGTTGGTGATCGAGAGTGTGCCGGAGGAGTTGTAGATCCCGCCGCCGGACCCATCGGCCCAGTTGCCCGAGAGCGTCGAGTTGGTGATCGAGAGCGTGTTGGAGAGGTTGTAGATCCCGCCGCCGGGCCCATCGGCCCAGTTGCCCGAGAGCGTCGAGTTGGTGATCGAGAGCGTGCCGGAGTAGTTGAAAATCCCGCCGCCGTAGACGGCCGAGTTGCCCGAGAGGGTCGAGTTCGTGATGGTGAGTGTGCCCAGACTGTAGATCCCGCCGCCGTCGCCGCTTGCGTGGCCCCCGGTAATGGTCAGACCCGAAAGAACCACCACGGCGCTCGCACTCACGTTCCACACACGGCTCTGGCGGTTGGCGTCGATCGCCAGCCGATCGGCCCCGGGGCCTTGAAGGTCGACGCCCGCGGTGTCCGTGATCTCCAGTTCCGCGCCGCCGAGCGTGATCGTGCCCGGCACGGGGTTTTCGCCGTCGGTGAAGAGGCTTTCGGCGAATCGGATGACGTCGGTCTCGGTCGCGCTGCCGGCCGGGACGGCGCCGCCCCAGAGTTCGGTGTTTGTGTTGGCCGCCTGGATCGCCTCGCGGAGCGTGGTCACGCCGTCGTCGGCGAGCGTGTCGGCGAGCGAATCGACCAGAAACACGGTGAGCATCCGCCGGTCTTCGAGCGGTTCGAGCCGCAGGCGATGTTGGAACGGGCTTGGCCGATCGATGATTCGCCCGGTCGCGAGTTCCGGCAAAGCCCGACGGCCGAAGGCCGACGCAATGCCCGAAAAGAAGAAGCAACGCTTGCCGCCACGATTACGACGTCGCATGATAGCCCTCGCTTTGGTTACATGTTCTTCGCGTTTTCGCGCCTTCGCGTGAACCTCATTCTCACGCGAAGGCGCGAAGCCGCGAAGGTGTTTTTAGAGAAGCTTGATCGAAAAACAACTTCCTCGGCGCTTCTTCCTGCCCTTCGTGCTCTTCGTGGTGAGTATCTTCGTCGTGAATACCATCGTCGAGTTCACCGTTTGGTTTTGGCCCGCTCGCTGACGCTCGGGGTTCGGCTGATGGTGCCCGATTGCCCGCCGGAACCGTGGCGCGAGAAGAGCCCCGCCCGTCGGCGTCGGTGCGTTCGCAGCACTCGCCAAAGCCCTATTTCTAACCGATAGGGGGGATGAAGTCAATAGGCGCGACCGCGAATCGGCGAAAATCGAGCGTGTTTCTCACCGACCGGGAGGCATGTACGCCGGTGTCGGCGAAGCAAAAATATCCACGGTCCGATGTCGTCGGGGTCGATTGAAGAAGCCTCGTGTTTCGAGAAGCGTTCGGACCGCGATCAGCCGCTGAAGACCCGGCCCGTGCCGGTCGTCGCATCCGACCGCGACCGCCTCGCGACCTCGGAGTATCTTGCGATGCAACCCGGTGAGAATCCGCCGGGGACCAACCTCGACGAAGATGCGAACACCCTCGTCGGCAAGCTGTTCGATCAGATCGACGTAGTCGACCGGCCGCGTGATTTGCACAACGAGATTCTCGCGAATCTCCTCGGGCAGCGTGACAAACCGATTCGTCACGCTGCTTAGGATGGGCGTCCGCGGCTCGGCCACAACGATCGACTCCAACACCGAAGCCAACTCGCGCTCGACCGACCTCATTAAGGGCGTGTGATAGGGCCGCGGCACCGGCAGCAACTGCGTCGCAATCCGCCGAGCGGTCAAATTCGCCTGAAATCGCAGGACGGCTCCCGACTCGCCTCCCACAACGGTCTGGTTCGGCGCGTTCCGATTGGCCAAATAGATGGGCTCGTTCGTTTCGTGGCGCAGTTGCTCGACGATGGCCCCCGGCGCGGCGATCGAAAGCATTCGGCCCCTTGCCTCGCAACACGCCTCGATGACGCCACACCGCGCGCGGGTGGCCTTCACGGCCGTCTCGAAATCCCAGGCCCCGGCGGCCACCAAGGCGGGAAACTCGCCATAGCTATGACCGGCCACGCAGTCGGGCGCGATCTGGAGCGATTCAAGCGAGCAGTAGACGATCAGATCGGCACACAGGAGCGAAAGCTGCGTGAGCCACACGTCGGAGCCCAGCGCGTCGCCTCCCCCCCACGCAATCTGCTCGAACGTCGGCAGATCGAGTCGCCGCAGCACCACGTCTATCCGCTCCATGGCATCACGGGCCGGCGCAAACGCATCGACCAACGGCCGGAGCATCCCGGCATATTGCGACCCTTGGCCCGAAAACAGAAACGCGACCTTGCCGGCGTCAGTTTGTGCGGTGTTCTTCATTCATTTCCCAAAGACGGCACCCCAAGAAAGACTTCTTGCCGTACGGCCGCGAGGCGATATACTGACAACAGACTGTTTCGAGGCTTTCTTCGGCGGAAGAACCATCCGTTGCCTGCCCGTTGGACGGAAAGGCTTGGACGGTCGCCTTTCATCGCACTCTCGCTCGGGGGACAATCGAATGAGCCAGGATGAACGCTATCTCGACTTGTTGGCCGTTTTTCATTACGTATTGGGCGGCGTGCTGGCCTGCTTCGCCTGCTTCCCCTTCCTTCATATCGCGGTTGGCATCGCGATCGTCAGCGGTGCGTTCGACCAAGGCTCGCGGAATCCGCCACCCGAGGTTTTCGGATGGGTGTTCATCGTCGTCGGGTCCATCTTTGTCCTCGCTGGCTGGACGCTGGCGACGCTCGTCGTTCTAGCGGGCCGAAGGCTCAAACGCCGGAAAGCCTATACCTTCTGCGTCGTCGTCGCGGGCCTCGAATGCATGTTCATGCCCATTGGAACCACGCTGGGCGTATTGACGATCATCTTGTTGATGAAAGACTCGACACGCGCCCTGTTCCCCGACGGGCAATCCACCTCCTAATCCTTCAACAGCTTCTCGCGCAAGATGGCCGCGATGTGTTCGTTGTACTCGCCGGCGGTCGTTCGCGGCGGAATCCAGCGTTCGTAGTCGGCCTCCGGAAAATTGAGCGGTTCCTTCAAGCCGCGATGAACGACGTAGAAATCGCGCACCCGCGCGGCGACTTCCTCAGTTTCATACTGGCCCAGGTCGATCCTCCGCGGCGGGGTCTTTTCCGGCAAAGCGTGCTGCAGCACGCAGCCCACATAGACCACCACCCCGCGAAGATCCATCGCCGCGTTGATCTGCGGGCCGCCGCCGTAGTCGGCCAGCCACAACCGCTCATAAGCCTCCGAAACCCGGCCCGGCCAGTTGATGCACAACCGAACCTCCGATTCGGGGTCGAAACGCTCCAACATCTTGATCAACTCGTGTGTTTTCATGCTCGTTCAGGGGATGGTGGCGTTTGGCTGCATCAATTCTTCGAGTAGCTTGGCTTCCGGCATCTGCGTCCTGACCCAATCGCGGCCGGCTTGTTCAATCTGCTTCAAATCGGCCGTCGCATCGGGCACACGGTTGTCGAGGTAAGCCCGGCACTCGCCTCGCAGCTCTTCAAACCTCGACACGAACGGTTTGCTTGGGTCGATGGGGGGTTTCGCCGATTCCGCCTTCTCCGCCGACTTTCCTGGCGGATTGGTGATTTCGGGAATCTGCTCGTATAACCGGGCAATCTCGCCCAGTTGCGGCATCGACGACATCAAATTGTGTTTCATCCGGTTATTCTCGTCAACCTGCCGAGCCGCCACGGACGCTACGTCGTCCTTCCATCGGGCAATCTGCTCGTCGCGCGAAAGCTCGGGCGGCGACGGAGTCGGCACGCGTTGCTCG
>DOEZ01000001.1 GCA_003532715.1 Planctomycetaceae bacterium | reverse complement strand
GACGCGAACCCATCTCTATCGCGACGCCCAACCGCGCGAGAAGACCCAGCGGCAGTTGGTCAAGACGCTGATCCAACGCGCTTTCGACGGATCGGCGGCCGGGTTGGTCATGCAGGCTCTTTCGGCCCAGAAGGCTTCGGTGGAGGAACTGGCGGAGATTCGGCGGTTGTTGGATTCGTTGGAGGAGAGGGGGGATTAGGGATTGGGGACGAGGGACGAGGGATTGGGGACGAGGGATTGGGGATTGGGGATTTGTCTGTTGCGGTCTGACATGAATCAACACCTTTTCCATTTCCCCCCTTTCCCCTTTTCCCGAAACGTCCTTTTTGTGACCTGCCGAAACGTCCGGTTTATGACCTGTTCAGCGAGCATATAACGAAGACCTTTCTCGTAATTTGGGGATAGATGCGATGAGCGGTTTTGCTGGTTTCGTGACCCATCGTGCGGTTGAGGCGATTGGCTGGGGATTGGTGCATTCGGTTTGGCAGCTCGCGTTGCTGGCTTTGGCTTTCGCGGGCGTGCGGCTCGCATTGCGGAAACGCTCGCCGGCGGTCCGCTATGCCCTGGCATGCATCATGCTGGCCATCATGGCCCTGGTGCCGCTGGCCACGACTTGGGCCGTGTGGTCGCGCGTCGAATCGTCGCCGAAGGTCGCCGCCGCGCGGCCGGCTCCGAGCGAGCCGTCGATTGTCGCGTCGCGAGCCGAACCGACCGACGTCATGCGTCACGAACCGGCCGTGGAGGCGACGCCGCCCGGCGTTCTGCCCGATTCGGCCGCTGCCGCGATCGGATCGCCCGAGCCCCCGCCGAGCGAGGCGGCGATGCGCGTCGAACCGATCATCGCGCCACCCGTCGCCCCAAGATGGCTTGCGACGATTCGCGAGTGGCTTCCGTGGCTGGTGGCCGGCTGGTTGTTGGGCGTGGCCGGATTTTCGGCCCGGCTGGCGTGCGGGTTCGTCGGCACGCGGCGTCTGCGGCGCGAGGCAACCTCGCCCGTCTCGGCCACGGTTGAAGACGTGCTCGGGCGGCTTGCCGGGCGGCTGGGCGTTCGCCGCGCGGTGCGACTGGTCGAATCGGCCCTGGTCGAAGTCCCCACGCTCGTCGGCCACCTGCGGCCGATCATCCTTCTGCCGGCGGCCATGCTCACCGGGCTGACTCCCCGGCAGCTCGAAGCCGTCCTGGCCCACGAGTTGGCCCACGTCCGGCGTCACGACTACCTGGTCAACTGGATTCAGACGGCGATCGAGACGGTTTTGTTCTACCATCCGGCCGTCTGGTGGGTTTCGCGCGAGATTCGGCAGGAGCGTGAGAACTGCTGCGACGATCTGGCGCTGTCGGTTTGCAACGACCGGATCGTCTACGCCCGGGCACTGGCCCGGGTCGCCGAACTCCGGTCGGCCCGCTACCGGTCGGCGGTCGCCGAAACGGCGGTGGCGGCGACGGGCGGAAGCCTTTTGGATCGCATCCGGCGGATTGTCGGCCCTCCGGCCGAAGGCCCGACGCGCCGCCACGCCTGGCTGGCCGGCATGTTGCTGCTGGGCGTCGTTCTCGTTGCGACGATCGGACTAATGGGGGTTGCCTCGGACGTGGCTGGAGACAACGGAGACGGTTCGGAGAACCTGCAAACCGAGTTGGTCTTCTGGCACATGATCGTCGACCGGGTGACCGCCGAACGGATGATCGGACTGACCAAGGAAACCCCCGGACTTTTGAACCAAGACTTCGACATCGAGTCGGATCCGTTCCTGACGATCGTGCGCAAGGCGACCGAAGATCAAACCGCGATCTTGCCGGGTCCGAAGATGCAGTGGGCCGAGCCGCCGGAGTGGAGGGGAACCCATTTTTTGCACGGTCTCTATGCCAGCGGCCAGGAGGATATCAAAGACTCGACCGTCCGACGCGATTACCATATCAACTGCAACGGCAACTTCACTCTGACGAGGGTCGATCGGGCCCTTCAGATGGAACTTGACGCCGGCATCGACGCACGCCTCGGATTCTATATGCTCGGCACGAACGAAAATATTCAATACGAGCTTCGAGAAAACAACCGCCCGGAAAAGCTAAGTGCCCGTGTCGAACCGGGACACGCGCACCTCTGGCTCCGGCCGATGGAGCAGGACGGAAATGCGGACTACTGCTATGTGCTCGTCGCCCAGGCCGCAGCCGTTCCAAAGGATCTGGCCGAGTACGTTCGCTCCTGCAACGTCACGAGTCGCTGGTTGGCCCGGGGCGTCGAGGGCGCTTTGGACGACATTCGCTCGGCCCTGGAGTGGGAGAAGGCGGCCGGACCGCGTGCGGACGCGGCCACCGATTCGCCGGCGTGTTACACGACGCCCGACGGGAAACGGATCGAAGTGGTCGCCGTCGGTCGGCCGGCGCGGTGGCCCCATCGGTGGTGGAATCTGGCGGGACAGCCCGTGCGAGGCATTCCAGGCTGGCAAACGCACGCCGCCGACACGCCATTGTTGCTCGTGGTTAAACACAAGAACGAATCGGGGGCGGTCAATCTCGCGCTTCGCGCGCCCGGCTTCTCGGGACGGTTCGAGTCTCGTTGCGCTCCGCTCGTGAAAGCGCACGTGTACGGCGCGACCGGCGTTTCCGCCGAATGGGACGGGTATTGGATCAGCTTTGTGTCTTTTCGCGATGCGCAAGAACGCCAGGGATTCACGGAGTACCTGGACAGTGGCGGACACGTCGATCTGGAGATGAAGCACGATACGGGTGAGTGGACGGTGATCGCCAACATCGGCGAAGGCCAGGAGATTGAATCTGACGGAGGACGCTTTCGTCTCGAGGAGGTGAACAGCCAGTTGAAGAAGCGGACTGGACAGGCCGGCTTCCTAGGGATCGGCAGCCGTTCCGACCAGAGCGGACTGACTGGCATCAGCGCCAACTACGACTTCGATCCGGCATTTCAGATCGAACTGGCAGCGGTCGATCGGGACGACAAACGGACGTTTCGCGCGCCGCTCCCCTCCGTCGGCGAGTTCGAGAAGCGGGAGAATCGTCAACTCCACGAAACCTATATCATCGACAAGGCCGACATCGACCACTTGGTGATTCTCAAGCGGTCGGTCGTCAAGCACGTGTTTCAGGCGATTCCCACCAAGCCAATCAACGGCGACGCGCCTCGCCGTGGGCATTACACGACGCCCGACGGCAAGTGGATCGAAGTGGTCGCCATCGGTCGGCCGGCCAAGTGGCCGCATCGGTGGTGGGACATGGAGGGTCGGCCCATCCAGGCCAATCCGGCGTGGCACAAGTACGCCGCCGAGGCGACCTTGGCCCTGGTCGTGCGGCGAGACAACCAATCGGACACGGTCGATTTCCTCATCCAAACGCCCTCGTTCAACGGCAGCGGTAGCGGCAGCGCTGGATCGAGCGAGTTCGGCCCGGGCGAGTCGCTGCACTACCTGACCGACGCGTCGGCCGATGGTGCGTTGAGCAAGCACCTCGACGAGGGCGGCGAGGTCCGTCTGTCGGTAAAACACGGCACGGGCGACTGGACCGAAATCGCCACGATCAAGGAAGGCCAGGAAGTGAAAGCCGATGGGGGACGCTTTGTGTTGACGAAGGTCGACGATCGGCGTTCCAAACGCCAGCCCGGCTTGCTGGGACGGATGATCGGAGAGAGCGAACACCCGGGCTTGCTCTTAGTCGACGGCAAATTCGACTACGACCCGGCGTTCGAAATCCAACTCGCGGCCGTCGACGCCCAGGGCAAGCGAACCATGGGCCCCGTGACGACCGGCTCGGGCCTGTTCGAACGAGACAAGGATCGCCGGTGGTTCGGCCATATCCAGATCGACAAGGCCGACGTTGACCATTTCGCGATCCTCAAGCGGCCGGTCGTCGGGCATGTGTTCGAGAAGATTCCGGCGAAGCCGGAGGCCGCACCGGCGAGCGCGATTGTCGACGAAACGCCGGAATCGAGCGCCG
>DOEZ01000156.1 GCA_003532715.1 Planctomycetaceae bacterium | reverse complement strand
TCGTGTCCTTCGTGCTCTTCGTGGTAAACCATCCGGCGAGCGGCGTTACTTCATGCCGAAGCATCGTAGCACGACGTCGAACACGTCGGTGTCGCGCACAATCGTGCCGGGAAACAGGCCCGGCCGATTGCACAGCAGCACGGTCATTTGCGAGGGATGGTGGGCCGGCGCGCCGTGCGAACCTCGCACCAACGACGCGTCGAGGGGGATGGATTTCGTGGCGGGATCAAAAAACAACTCGACCGGATCATAACCCGGCTTGCGGTGGATGTCAACCTTGCGGGCGAAAGTCGGGGCCCGATCGTCGTCGAGCCACCAGTAATACGCCTGCCAACTGTTGGGGGTCGATACCAACACCACCTCGCCACAGCGGGGATGGTTCAAGTCGTACTGGGCCAGCCGCTGGCCGGTCAGCACGTCGGCAATGCCCGGCATTCCGGTAAACATGTCGGCCACCTTGGCGATGGTGGCCGGATCGGCGTCGTTCACGTAGACGTGCGAAAGCTGATGATCGACCATCGCGAAGGCGCGGCTCTGCTGGAAGTCGATCATTTCGCCTTCCGGCGTGTCGACGGCCTTCAACAGCCCGGCGACACGCAAAATGCGGTTCGGAAACGCCGTATGATCGACCGGCGTGATGGCGTACTCGCCGGCCACGAGCCACACTAGCCCCACGTCGGCGTAGGCCGCCTTGAGTCCTTCAGCCAACCGGCCGATCTGCTCGTCGAGCTCGGCCACCGCGCGGACGGCTGCTTCGCCGTCGGGGCCGGTTCGCTGCGCGGCATAGTCGAGATTTGGCAAGTAGATGTAGAAGAAGTTGGGCCGATACTGTTGGGCCGCATAAATGGCCGAATCGACGATCCAGGCCGTTCCCTTCACGTTGGCCATCGGGCCCCAGTAGTGTTGCAGCGGAAAATGGCCCAGCCGGTCGCGCAGCACCCCGTACAACTCGGCCGGCCGCGTGTAGCACCAAAGCGACTCGGTTGCGTCGGGGTTATGAATCGGCGCGGGCGTGCAGACGTAGTCGGTCTCGCATCCCTTGCTGTGCAGCGGGAACCAGACGGCCGAAGTCAGCTCGTGGGAATGTTGCGCGAGAACGTCCCAAATCTGGGGCGACTCGATCGAATCGGCCGGCGAGGTCCACATTTCGACCCGGCGACGATCGCGCCAGTAGTGCCCGTTGGCGACGATGCCGTGATCGCGCGGACGCTTGCCCGTGGTCATCGCCGCCTGCACCGGACAGGTGACGCAAGGGAAGCCGGGCACGAGGCTGGCCATCTCGCCGCCGGCCGTCAGCTCCTTGAGATTCGGCATCGCGGCCACGTCCTTCTCGCGCAGCCCGGGGATCGACAGCAAAACGACGTGCGGATTCATGGCTTTATGTCTTCCGATGATGGGGGTGATTGATTCGAGGATACGCGAACGGGCTTCATTGTAATGACCGGCTCGGGGCGAGACAACTCTCTGTCTCTTTTGCCGCCAAGTCGCGAAGAGCGCAAAGAAGCTGGCATTCGCGCCAGGCGGGACGTCGGGCGCGATTTCACGTCGAAAAGGATCGGCACCCCGAGTAGGTCCCTTCCGCCGGAAGGGACCTGGACGCTTGGCCGGGCCTGATGTTCGGCCCAGAAACGCGGATATACCGAGATCAGATTGGCCACGCGGCATCCAACAGGCCCGGCAAGGATGGGCAAGCCATCCATGGCACCCAGGGGAAGGCTCAATGGCAAAGCAGGCTGCAAGCTGGTGCAAGCCTGGAATGCAAGGGCGGCAAGGATCCACGAGTCATGCAAGAAACCTCCGGCCGCTTCGCGGCACCGGTTCGAGAACCGGTGGTACCCGGTGATGGGGCTCGGCGGCTTCGACAGCGGCAATGAATTGCCGCACTCCAAAAAGGCACTCCAAAAAGGCCGTGACGCTTACGGTCGAAGTTCGTAGCCCAGGTTGTGGTGCTTGTCGACGGCGGGGATGCCGTCGCGCATCCATTCGGGCATGGGTTTGCCTTTCAGGTAATGGTCGAAGAACTGGGACATGCGTTTCTGGAAGTCCTTCTGGTTCTTCAGGGTTCGAATGCCGTGTCCCTCGCCGCGATAGTTGAGCATCCACACCGGCTTCTCCAGCCGCCGGAGGGCGACGAAGTATTCGATGCCCTGGGACCACGGAACAGCGCCGTCGGCGTCGTTGTGCATGATCAGAATCGGTGTCGTGACCTTGTCCATGGCGAACAGCGGCGAGTTTTCGAGAAACCGCAGCGGCGCTTCCCAGATCGTCGCCAGCGTTTGATCGTGCTCGTACTGCGCCACGCGGGCTCGTCCCGACTCCCAACGGATGCCGCCGTAGGCGCTGAAGAAATTCACCACCGGAGCGCCCGACTCGATGCACGCGAAGAGGTTGGTGCGCGTGGCGAGGTACGCAACCTGATAACCGCTGTAGCTGTGCCCCTGCGCGCCGATCCGCTTGGGATCGACGAACCCCTCGTCGATCAATGCGGCTATGCCCGGCATGACCGATTTGTACGCGCTCTCGCCGATGTAGCCCGGATCGAAATGAACGTCGGGATTGAACACGATGTACCCGTTGCTCACGAAGAACTGATAGTCGATTCGCGACCCGCTGAACTGGGGCGTTCGGTGTTGGAAGATCTGATCCGACGACTTGTGGAAGAAATGAACGATCATCGGGTACTTGCGCGAGGGATCGAAGCCCTCGGGCTTGTAAAGGAGCCCTTCGAGCGGCCGGCCGTCGAGCGACGTAAAACGATAAAGCTCGGCCGTGCCCCACGCGAAATCGGCCTGCTGGGGGTTCGCGTCGCTGATGCGAACGCTGTCGCGGAAGCGAAGGTCCGACACGAGCAGGTCGGGAAACAGGTTGAAGGTTTCCTTCGTGTAGACGACGGTGTCGGAATTCGCGGCCTTCTGGGGGAGTGAAAGACGATACGCCCCGGCGATCAACGGCTTCGGCTGCGACGGCCTTTCGACGCTCGACCGGTAATAGCCCGAGGCGCGGCTGACCTCGTTGACGCCGATCAGGTATTGGGGCTCTTTTTCATTCAGGGCATTCTCGATTCCGGCGAATGGAATCAGACGGTAGACGGTCCGGTCGCGGCGGCCACTCTTCGTGAGGTTTTCGGGCTTTCGCTTGTTCCTCGGATCGACCTTCCAGATGTCGTATCGGTCGTAGACCAGCAGGGCCTGGTCGTCCGCCAGCCAGGCTGGCGCGCCGTACGGTTCGTTGTAATCGAACGTGGTGTTCGTTTCGGTGTCGGCCCGCAGAACGGTCGGTTCGGTGATCCGATATTGCTTGCCCGAGGCGACATGGTGCGTGTAATACGAGTAGTCGGAGTAGTCGAACCAGAACAGGTACTTGCCGCTGGGCGACGGTTGCGGCGGGGTTCGCACGGCCTTGACAACCGGGCGTCGCTCGCCGGTGGTCAGGTCGAGCAGGTACGCATCGTGGAGCAACGGATCCCACATCGATTGTAGTTCGTAGGGTTTGCTCGAAAGAAGAAGGACCTGGTCGGCGTTGCCCTTGTCGAGAAGGTGGGATTGGGGGATGGCCTCGGTTTCGATTTGCACCAGCGAGCCGGTTTTCCGATCCTTGGCGGCGAGGTACGTTCTCCGCAGTTCACGATCGCGGTTGACCAACTGCACCGTGTGCAGCAAGCCTTCGGCGCCGTGCCAGACGTCGACGTCGGGGAATTCGTCGTCGGGGATCGAGGCGTCGCGCTGGGGACGCGCGGGCGCGGTCCCGAAGAACACTCGTCGACCGTCGTCCGAGAAGAAGATTCGGCCGTGTTCGCTGATCCGCCATTTGTCGGGCATTCCCTTGGCTTGGTTGTCGACCAGTTTTTCGGCCCCGCCTTCGTCGGTCCACAGGTATAAGCTGAAATCGGCCGAGCCGGCCTCGCCTTGCGGCTTGAGCAAGAAGGCGAGCATGTTCCCCTTCTTCGACACCGTGATCCGCCCGTAGTCGTTCTTGCCCGTCATGACGGGGCGGAGTTGTCCGGTCTCGAGGTCGTAGAGGTGTATGCCCGGTTCCAGTTCGCGCTCGTTGCCGGTCGATCGAAAGAACAGGCGTCGGGCTTCCGCCGCAAAGTGGTATTCGGTCACGAAAGGCCACGAGCGAATCTCGCCCGTTTCAAGATTCCGAAGATGGAGCCTGAAGCCATTTTGGGCGGATTCGTGTTTAGTCTGATGCGATTCGACGTCGTTCACCCCCGGCTTCTCGGCGGGCGATGCAACTTGGTAGGCCAGCCATCCAGCCCAACGCTCGGGAATTTTATGGCTTCTGATGTTCTTCACGGATTCGAAGCGGCCGGAGCGCATGGCGTGGATCCCCAGGGCATCGCGCGGCATGGCTTCGCTGCTTGTGTTCTTCCTTTTCAACTCGCTCACCTGTTCGTGCTTGGGCGCGATGGTGAACACCATGAACTCGGAATCGTGCGTCATTGCGATCCCCTTGCCGCCGTCGAGCTCGAAGATTTTGTCGCCCTTCTTGTTGTAGAGCCATACCTTCGAGTCGCCCTTCCACGGCTCGGTCTTGTACGCGATCCAATCGCCGTTCGGCGAGATGACCGTCTCGGTGATCCTCTGCCACGATTCGATGTCGTCGACACCCAGCGGGCGTTTCTCGCGAGCATCGACGGCCGAGGCGGCAAGCAGTACAAAAACAAACCACAGGCAGATGCGAGTCTTGGTCATGATCAGAGTTCCTGGTTTGCGTACGGTTGGTTGCCGTCAAGGAAGGCGGCATCAGGATGGTTATTCGAGCAGATTGTCGGCCAGGTAATGCAGCAGTCGCCTGAGGGCATCCGGTTCGAGGGCGTCGGCGACGTCGCGGGCTCGGGCGTGGTGCTTGTCGATGAGCAACCGCGCCGTTTCATACACGCCCGCGCGGCGGTAGAGGCGATCGACCGCGTCGAGCGCATCGGGGCCGGCGCTGGGGCTGCCGATGACGGCGAGGAGTTCCTTGCGGCTCGGCGCGTCGAGATTCTCCAGCGCCAGCGCCAGCAACAGCGTGGGTCGGCCGTCGAGCACGTCGCCGCCGGCCGTTTGTTTGTTCTCGCGCTTGGGCTGCCAGTCTTCGAGGTCGTTGAGAATCTGATAGGCGACGCCCAGGTGGCGCGTGTAGCGGGCGATGGGTTGTCGATAGTGCGGAATGGGACCGGCCAACCGCAGCCCGGCGTACAGCGCCGCCTCGAAGGCGGGCGCCGTTTTCAGGGCGTAGATCCTCAGTGCGTCGCGTGGGGCGAGCCGCTTTTCGCGCGCGTCGCGCCAGGCAAGCTCGGCGCCTTGGCCCTCGCTCAACCGCGTATGCGCCTCGGCCAATTGCATGAGAATGTCGGCGACCGTTTCGGCGTCGAGGCGGCTTTGCTGTTGGGCCACCAGCCGGTAGCCCAGCCCGATCAGGTAGTCGCCCACGTTGATTGCGGCGGCCGTGCCGTGTTTGCGATGGAGCGTTTTGTGGCCGTAGCGAAAGGCGTCGTTGTCCTCGATGTCGTCGTGGACCAACGATGCCTTGTGGAAGATTTCGATGGCCATCGCCACGCGGCGCACCGCGTCGGGGATTCGCGAGGCCGCCTCGGCGCCGTCCGCGCCGGTGGCCGCCGCGCCGGTCAGGGCGTCGTACGCGGCCAGCGTCACAAACGGCCGCGCCCGCTTGCCTCCCTTGAGCAGGAAGTCGTAGGCGATCGCCTCGGTCGCGGCGACCGGGTCGATCGCGGCGAGCCCCCGCCCGTTCGTCTCGGCCAGCGACGGTCCGCCTCGGACGCGCGGCGCGAGCCACTCCAATTCGTCGGGCTGGAACATCCGCTTGGCGGCGCGGAGCAGGTGGACGTAGGTCTGCGTGTGTTCGGTCGCCGCGCGATGCGGCGTGTCGATCATCTCCTCGACCCAGTCGCGATCGGTCGCCGAATCGCGGCACCGGCTTTCATGAAGCGGAACGGCCATGCACGGGATTCCGGCCAAAAGAATCTTGTCGAGCGACCGCTCGAGCACGTTCAGGCACGAAACGCCGATCAGGGCGTCGGCATGACCGCCCAGGATGATCTGCATGACCACGGGGGAGCCCTCGGCGATGAGCACATTGTAGCCGAGTCGCTCGGCCCGCTCGCGTAGTTCGCTCAAATGGCATGCGCCGCAGTTCTGGCAAAGCAGCCCCAGTTCGTTGAAATGGGCCGGGCACGACTCGACGTCGCGCAGACAATGGGGCAACAGCAACAGCCGGCGCGAATAGGGGACGGAGGCTACCTGGTCGCGCCAGAAGGCCGACGCCAACGCCACCATCGTCCACCCCAGGTAGTCGTCCGGCTCGCCCAACTCTTCGAGAATAAGCCTTGCTCGGACCTCCAACTCGCGGTTGTCCAGCGGGCTCGACTTGTCCAGATCGGCGACGAGCCGCTCGGCACGCTCGCGAATCGCGCTGCGCGCGGCCCGATCCGGCGGAACCCGCTTCACGCGGTCGGGCTTCGGAGCGAGCGGCTCGGACGTCGCGTCGGGCGCGACCGGTGGCCGAGTCGGAACATTGTCGGGAGGCGGGACAGTCAAGGCGAGGTCTCTGGGGCTATAGTCGCCTTTCGCTCCGCGAAATTAGCGTGGGGCATACACTGTCTTCGCCAAGCTCGGACGGCTTTCGCGGGGCTGACGCTACTTTCGCGGAGCGAAA
>DOEZ01000217.1 GCA_003532715.1 Planctomycetaceae bacterium | reverse complement strand
CTCGACAAGGCTTTTCCGGCCAAGCTCGTGGCCGAACAACTTCAACTGACGAACATCCGCCCCGTGTTGGTCTCGAACGAGTTGGGCGACATTCTCGGCCAGTCGTATCCCGAGCGGGGCGTTCTCTTCGCTTTCGAGCAGAATCAGCAGCCGGGCACGCCGTCGATGCAGGTGACCGAAATTGTTTTGGAGCCGATCGGCCCCGACTCGTTCCTGCTTCGCGCCGAAACCAACCTGCAGAGCAACTTCAAGCAGAACCTTCGGGACTTGGACGAAGCGATCAAATTGACGCCGGACTCGGGCCGAGCCCATTGGCTTCGTTCGCGCGTTCTGGCGGCGATGGGTCGCGTGGAGGAAGGCGTCGAATCCAGTCAACGGGCCGTGTCTCTGGAACCGAACAATGCCCGATATCGCGTGACGCACGCGCAGATTCTTGATCAGGCCGGACGCCACGACGAATCGGTTGCGGCGGCGGCGGCGGCCATCAAGATGAGCGAAAAACGCCCCCACGTCAAGGCGCGGGCCCAATGCTTGATGGGCGATTTGCTGGCCGACGCGCCAGAGCCGGATTGGGCGGCGGCGTTGCAGTTCCACACGGCGGCGATTCAGACGGCCGATCCGCTGGCCGTCGACCGCCATCCGGCGATTCGGCTGGCCGCCAAGGAAGTCATGATCGACGCGCACCTGGGCGCGGCCAATGACATCGCCTGGGGGCGATGGGCCGGCAAGGAGAAGGCCGTGGCCGAGTGGACGCGCCGCGCGGCGGCGTTCGCCGAGGAATTGATCGCCAACGACGGCGGGACCGACGAGCATCGGTTCCGTGTCGCCAGTCGTTCGCTGGCGGCGATCGTCGGCGTCGAGGGGAAAATGGACCCGACCGACTGGGTCCGCGAATCGGTGGAAATCGGTCGGAAGATGGTCGCCGAGGCGGCCGACGAGGATGAAAAGCGTCAGTGGAACTGGGACCTGGGCATGGCCCTGTTCAACGCCGTGCAGATCTACCAAACCCGCGGCGAATTCGACTTCGCTCTGGAGTGCGGTCGCGAGGCGGCTCGGCATTTCACACCGGAGACGCCGGAGGCGCCCTTGTCGCCCGAGCAACGCTATGCGCTGGGCCGTTTGCACTTCCGCCTTGGGTCGATTCACGCCCTCGATAGGAAGGACCATGCCGCCGCGGTGACGTGTTTCGATCTGGCCGAGCCGCTCCTTCACGAACCCGTCTCGAAAACACCCGACGCCGAATGGGGACGCCACGGCGAAACGCTCGTCAGCATGGGCATCTCTTACTGGGAAACGGGACAGCATGAAAAGGCGGTCGCGTTGACCAAGCGAGGGTTGGATTTGATAAAGTCGGCCGTGGCCGCGGGCATGATGCGTCCCGACGTACTCGGCGTGCCCTACGAAAACCTCGCCGCGATGCAGCGGCACCTCGGCAACGTTGCGGAAGCGGAACAGATGGAACGCTTGGCCGCTGATTCGAGGTCGCCCGAAACCGCTGGACACGACAACACGGCGGGCAAACCGGCCGAGACCACGCGGCGTTAAAAGCGACGTAGCATGGCCGCCCCCCGGCCGCGAAAAACCACTCAAGATGGCTCATTCACGCCCGGCGGATTGTCTCGCCGGGCGTTTCTTTTGCGCTCGCGCCCCGTGTCCTTACCGAGCCGCGCTGGTACAATCACCCTGGTTCATCTCGCCGTCGGAATCAGTTTGGAAAGGTCGGCACGATGCTGCTTCGATTACTGTTGTTGTTCACGATCGTCCCGTTGGTCGAGCTGTCGATCCTAATCTGGATCGGCGAGCGCATCGGCTTGCCCGCCACGATTGCCCTTGTGATCGTCACCGGCATCATCGGGGCCTCGCTCGCTCGGCGCGAGGGACTCCGGTGCTGGATTACGGTCCAGCGACGGATCGCCCAGGGAGAATTGCCGGCCGACTCGCTGTTGGACGGGCTGTTGATTCTCGTCGCGGGGCTCGTTCTGATCACCCCCGGCGTGTTGACCGATCTGTTGGGGTTCGCGCTCTTGATAAGGCCCGTCCGCCGGATGTTTCGCCGTTGGCTGGCTGGCCGTTTTCGAGCGAGGTTGCTGCCGACGCGAGGCCCCGACACCTCCGGAGACGGCCGGCGCGACGAGATTATCGACGTCCGGATCATCGACGCGTCGGACGACCGCGACGCGAGTTGATCGGTAGCCGTGGGGTACGGCGCGACGCACCGAGAATTAGGGAGGTGGTCCAGACGCACCCTACCGTGCCTCGCGAGCGTCGGTTATACTGGTTGCTCGATTTGTTTCTTGCTCGAAACGCGCCCCAGTGAGTACATCATGAGCGATTCCAAGCCCATCGCGATTGGCCTCGGCGGATTGCTGCCCTATCTTCGCATGGACGCAGAGGAACTGACCGAGCGGATACAAGCGATTCGCCGTCGCTGGGGGTCGCGATTGCTGATTCTCGGCCATCACTACCAGCGCGACGAGGTCATCGCCATGACCGATTTGCGCGGCGACAGCTACCGGCTGAGCGAACTGGCCGCTGAAAACGAAGCCTGCCGGGCGATCGTCTTCTGCGGTGTCCACTTCATGGCCGAAACGGCCGACATTCTGACCAACCAGCCTCGGTTGCTCGCTCTTCGCGGAGAACAGCGCGCCCCGGTCATCCTGCCCGACGTCGAAGCCGGGTGCTCGATGGCCGATCTGGCCCATATCGACCAGGTCGAAGCCTGCTGGGCCCAACTCGTCCGCGTCATCGACGTCGACGACGTCATGCCGGTCACATACATCAATTCGACGGCCGCTATCAAGGCATTTTGCGGACGCCACGGCGGGATCGTTTGCACGTCGTCGAACGCCGGGGCCGTCCTCGATTGGGCCTTTGCCCAGCGTCGCCGGGTTCTCTTCTTCCCCGACCAACACCTGGGGCGCAACACGGCGATGGCCAAGGGCATTGCGATCAAGCAGATGCCCGTGTGGGACCCCGAGAAGCCGACGCTCGGCGGCAATACCGAGGAGTCGATCAGCGAAAGCCGCGTGATTTTGTGGCGGGGCCATTGCAGCGTCCACCAGGTCTTCACGCCCGAGGACGTTCGCGAGATTCGGCGCCGCGTGCCCGGCGTCAAAGTGATTGTCCATCCCGAATGCCCGCACGCGGTCGTTGCGGAGGCCGATATGAGCGGTTCGACGGCCCGGATCATTCGCGAGATCGAGGCGTCCGAACCGGGGACGCGTTGGGCCGTCGGCACCGAACTAAACTTGGTCAATCGGCTGCGGCGAGCGTATCCCGATCGCGAAATCCACTGCCTGGGGTCGGCCGTCGGCGTCTGCCCGACGATGTTCCGGATCGACCTGCCGCAATTGTGCTGGTCGCTCGAAAACCTCGACTCGGGTTCGCCGGTCAACGTCATTCGGGTCGATGACGAAACGGCCCGATGGGCGCTGCTCGCCCTGGATCGCATGCTACAGGTGAAGTAGGCCGACCGGCGTGGGGCAGCGGCTCCTCAATGGCCCGGTTGTGGGGTAGCCGTGTTTGACGCGGCCAAGCGGGTTTCCTAGAATGAAGGCGACACTCCCCCATATTTCCACGCCACCACTCGACCCCGCGAGTCTTTCCCATGACATCCACCTTTTCGCGTCGCACGCTGCTTCGCGCCTCGGCCCTGACCGTTCTGGGCGGATCGTTGTCGTCGTTAGAACCATCGTCGCTTCGCGCCGCGACCGACCAGCCGGTCGAGGCCGACATTTTGCTGCAAGGCGGCACGTTGTACGACGGTTCGGGCGCGGAGGGCCGCGTGGGCGACGTGGCGATAGCCGGCGAGCGGATTGTCGCCGTCGGCCGGTTCGAGACGGGTCAAATCGGACGAATCATCGACTGCGAAGGCTTGATCGTCGCCCCCGGGTTCATCGATCTACACTCGCACTGCGATCGGGAGATTCTCGAACCGGAGTTGCGCGGCAATCCCAACCGGTTGATTGAAGGTTGTACGACGGTTGTCACCGGCAACTGCGGCGGTGGACAGCTCGACACGGCGAAGTTCCTTGCTCAACTCGACGAGAACGGCGTTGGCACGAATGTCGTTCATTTCGTACCCCAAGGCGATCTGCGCGATGCCGTCATGGGCCACGAGGACCGCCGTCCCACGCCCGACGAACTCGATCGGATGCGCTGCCTCGTCGATGAAAACATGCGAGCCGGCGCCTGGGGCATGTCAACCGGGCTCATTTACGTCCCAAGTGTATTCGCCGACACGGACGAACTAGTCGAACTTGCCAAGATGGTGGCGCGCCACGGCGGCATCTATGCCAGTCACATTCGCGGCGAAGAAGACCAGCTTCTCACGGCCATCGCCGAGGCAATCGAAATTGGCCGACTCGCCGGCACGCCCGTCCATATCTCGCATTTCAAGTCGAACGGGCTGCCGAATTGGGGAAAGCTGCGCGACGCCGCGGCGCTGATCGAAAAAGCTCGCGCCGACGGCCAGAAGGTCACCGCCGATCAATACCCCTATGCCGCGTGTTCCACGTCGATCCTCTCCGTCTTGCTGCCGATCGATCAGGTGCCGGGGGGCCACGAGAACCTCATCGAGCGGATGAAGACCGACCGCGAGTTGGACCAAACCGTTCGGAACATCATACGGGAACAGCTACGCCGAACCCAAAACGTGCTCCTCGCCGAGGGCCCAATCGAGTCCTATCGCAATCGAATGCTCGCCGATATCGCGTCGGCCGAAAACCGCGACCAAGTCGACATCGTGCTGGATATCATCGCCGCCGGAAAGACCCGAGCGATCAACTTCTCGATGTCGGAAGACGACGTCCGTTACGGCATGACTCTACCCTGGGTGGCCACCGGCTCGGACGGCGGGTGCGCCTTGGCCACGCCGAACGGCCACGGCCATCCGCGAAGCATGGGAACCTTCGCCCGAAAGATTGGGCGCTATGCGATCGAGGAAAAGGCNNTATCTGGCCGATATCACGGTTTTCGATCCGGCGACGTATCGCGACCAAGCCACGTTCGAGAATCCCCGGGTGTACTCAACCGGCGTGCGTTACGCGCTGCTTGCCGGCAACCTAGCGTTAGAGGAGGGGACTCCCAGCGAACGGCTTTTCGGCCGAGCGTTGCGACACATCAGCCGCGCGATGCAATGAGTGGGCCGCGTTGGCCTACTGCGCATCCTCGCCCGTCGTCTCGGCCGGCGGATTCCAGGGAGGCGCGTCGTCCATTCCACCGCCCGCCTGATCCGCATCGAGTTGGATCACGTGTCGCTCGCCGTCGGAGAACGTAACCTCGATCTGAGTGAGGCCCCACTTCCCCCCTATGCGCCGGGCCACCGTCGTAACGCTAGCCGCTCCCTTCGGGCCTTGGATGCTCGACTGGAGCCTCGCATCGCCCTGGTCGTTGTTGACGTTCATCTCGCCGCCAATGAACCAGTTGTCGGTAATCGGCTCGCCGAGCTTCTCGATTACCACCGGATCCTTGGTAACCGCCGCGAGCGACATTTGGTAGACCTCGCTCGAACGAAGGCCCTGGATGACCAGACAGAAGAATCCTCCACAAATTCCGCTGCAAAGCACGAAACCCCCGACGAAAACGAGGATCAGCACCCACCACCAGTTGCGCCCGAACCAACTGCGTTGGGGCTTCTGTTGCGGGAAAGTCTGTTGTTCAGTGCTGGACATGGCAAATTCCTCCGTTGGAATGGCGAATGGGGGAGCCCCCTGGGCGGTTCCGGCCTGCTCAAAAACCGGCCGGAATCATACCCCAACCGGCGGCCGCATGGCAACCCCATTACTTCTTCCGCACCCGCCAGCTTAGGTAGGCGTCGAGAAAACCCTGGATATTGCCGTCCATGACGCTGTGGAAGCTGCCGACCAGGTGTCCGGTCCGGGCGTCCTTGACCCGCTGGTCGGGGTGCAGAAAGTAGTTGCGAATTTGCGAGCCGAACCCGACCTTGGGCATTTCGTTGTACTTGGCCGCCTGCTCGATTTCTCGCCGCTCCTCCTCGACTCGCGCCAGGCGTGCCCGAAGCATCTTCAGGGCGGTGGCCCGGTTCTTGTGCTGGCTCCGTTCGTTCTGGCACTGGACGACGATGCCCGAGGGCAGGTGGGTCAGCCGGATCGCGCTGGAGGTCTTGTTGACGTGCTGCCCACCGGCGCCGCTAGCGCGGAAGACGTCCTCGCGGATGTCGTCGTCGTTCAGCTCGACCTCGGCGCTGTCCGCGATTTCGGGCGAAACGTCGACGGCCGCGAAGCTCGTCTGCCGCTTGCCTTCGGCGTTGAACGGGCTGATGCGGACCAGCCGATGCACGCCCGACTCGCCCTTGAGATAGCCGTAGGCCATCGGCCCGCGGACCGAGATGCTGGCGCTGTTGATGCCGGCTTCTTCGTTGTCCTGGCGGTCGAGCAGTTCGACCTGGTAGTCGTTGTCGCGGGCCCAGGCCATGTACATGCGCAGCAGCATTTCGGCCCAATCGTTGGCGTCGGTGCCGCCGTCGCGCGCGTTGATCGTCAGGATGGCCGCGTGGTCGTCCAGCGGGCCGTCGAGCAGCGCGGTCACCTCCAATTCGTCGAGCAGCGTTTCGAGCCGCTCGATCTCGCGCGGGGCCTCGGCGGCGAAACTGGCGTCGTCGTCGGCCATTTCGATCATCGCGGCCAGATCGTCGCTGGCGGAAATCGCCTTTTCAAGCGGTTTGAGAAGCGTCTTGAGCGACTTTAGCCGCCCGACCGTCTCCTGGGCCGACTCCTGGTTGCTCCAGAAGTCGGATTGGGCCATTTGCTGTTCGATTTTTGCGACTTCCGACATTCTGCCGTCGTAGTCAAAGAGAGTCTCGCAACTGGAGAATCCGCTGCTGGATCATTTCGGCGCGATCGGTCAGTTCCTTGTCCATCGAATGGTTCCTTGCGAGTGTATTTCGGCAAAACGGGTCCGGGAAGATTGGCCGCGAGCGGCCCGGAGCCGGCCCGACGTCGGAAAAGACATTATATCGCGTCTCGGCCGGGCGAGAACCCCAGACCGACGTTTCTTAACGCAAGGATGCCGTGACGCGAGGACGCGAGGGAGAAGTTGGGTGACGGTTGCTTGTCGGTTGCGTAACCGTTCACGGGCCGCCACAGTCGCCTTTCGCTCCGCGAAAGTAGCGCTACTTTCGCGGAGCCAAAGGCGACTATCGGGGCCAAGGGCCGCCGTGTCCGAAGAAGCGAGAGACACCTTCGTCGTTCTTCCGGGTGCATCGACGGATCTACGCGGCGTGGGGCGAGTGGACCTGTGGGAAGCTTCCTACGGTGTTCACCATTGCCGAAACACGCGGCGCCAAAGTCATTCGCGAGATGCTCGGCGAGAACTACTATCGTGTGCTTACCTCGGATCGCTGGACGGCATACACGTGGATCACACGTCGACAGTTATGCGGGGCGCACTTGCGGCGCGACTCGCAAGCAATGATCGACCGAACGGATTCTCGGCGTTGTGGCCACTTGTCGGCAGCAGAATCGCAACGTCTTGGAACACTGACCGCGTGTTGTCGTGCCAGACTCGACAGCTCAATCGCTCCTTCTTTGCTGCCCACGGAGGCCGAAGCGGCGGCCGCGCGATAGGCGAATTCTGGCTTGCAGATGGACTGCTCAGGAGCCCCAGTCGTGTCAGGTTCCCTCACTAGCGGGGCGTTTCCAGGCCGATTTCCAAGAAATTGACGTTTCGTGGGGGGGGTGGAGCAAGAAAAACGTTGTCTCCGCCGCCGATCTCAGCTAGACTCAGAACCGTGCCGTTTGGGAAGGCGGCTCGGTATGGGTGGGCCTTGCACCGCTACCGCACAAGCAGCGGTCGATCCGCGCGGCTGTCGCGGAGCGAAAGGCAACACTCCGGCCAACCGGCTCGTTCCGCAACAAAACTCTCCGTGGAAGCAAGTGCATCGGAGTTTGTTTCGGGGGCCGGGTCCAATGAATGATTGGCCGACTGTCCCGCGCGGCTGCCCTGGTCGGCAGAGGCGATCGACGGTCAATTCATCGAGTTCATGCGCCGAATATTCTCCTCAACAGAAAGGAGGTTCGACTGAAACGTGAATCGGACACGTTGGTCCGAGGCGTTCGATCACGGCACTCGAACCAGGTTTTTCGCTTTGGTGCGGGGCAGCCCGGTCGGGAAACGCCGTTCGTCACGCGGACACTCGTCCGAGAGAAACCGAAGGAATGCCGAGAAGAGCATACAAGACACTCCGTTGGTTTTACTATTTCGTACCGTCACATGAGGATCCAACTAATGAACCGACTTCTCACCACTTCGTTCCTTCTGCTGCTTGTGGGGCTGGCGTTTGCCATGCCGGCGCAAGCCGACTACCTGTATTGGAACCAATTGTCCGACGATTGGGTCAACGTGGCCTCGAATTGGACTTGTAGCAACCCCGTTGGCAATCCCAGCAAGGTTCCGGGCACCAACGACCTGGCCATCATCAAGAATCCCGGCGTCGTGCTGATCGATGCCGATCACGTCTTCGCCGGATCGCCCTCCGACATTTGGGTCGGAGACGGCACGGGGATCAGCGATCCGATCACCAACTGGCCGCACAGCCCGAACGGCCCCGGCGTCGGGCACGTCCTGCAGACGGGCGGCACGGTGAACTACGGGGCGTGGTTCCTGGTCGGCCGCAACTATGCTCCTGGAACATCCACGTATGATTTGCAGGCCGGCGCGCTCACCCAGACGGGCACCGGCGGATTGTTCATCGTCGGCGACGTCGGCTCGATCGGCACGATGACGGTCGGCAACGATGCGTCAATCACGACCGTTCAGCCCGGCTTCGTCGGCACCGGCGCGGGTGCCAACGGCACCTTGACCATGAGCGGCAGCACCAGCGCCACGTTCACCGGTTTCGAAGTGGGGCGGTACGAGGGCACGGGAACCGTCGTCCTCTCGGGTTCCGCCTCGATTACGGCAACCGGCGCCTACTGCGCAATGGGTAATGGAGGCGGCACGGCATCGCTGACGATGAGCGGCACGTCAAGCTATCACGGCGCCTATGGACACATCGGCGGCACCGCGGGTGGCACCTCCACCATCGTGATGAACGACGCGGCGACGATCACGCATGACGGTTTTCTCAACTTCGGCGAACTCGATTCCACGGCAACGCTCACGATGTACGGAACTACGTCGATTTCGTCCAATTCCATCGACTTCGGGTGGGGCAACAACCTATCCTCCACGGCCGTGCTCTATGACAGCGCTTCGATTACGACGAACAGCTCGTTCAACATCGCCGTCAACGGAACCAATTCCACCGGCACCGTCACCCTGAACAACTCGTCGAGCGCGACGTGTAATTCGGGCTGGCTGACCGTCGGCTCGAACGGCGCCGGCACCGAGGGCTTTTTGAACCTCAACGACACCGCAAGCGTGACGGCGGTCGACGCGATCGCCGTCGGAAACAACAACGGAGCCAACGGCACCGTCACCATGACCGGCGACTCGACGATGACCTGCACCGGCGGGATATTCATCGGGAACAGCTTCAACGGCGGCGGCAAAGGCGAAGCCTTCGTGTCGGGCAATGCCGTGATGAGGGCCATCGACCACATGGAAGTCGCCTGGGGCGGCACCGGAATCGTGAATATCGGTAACGGCGACCCTGCCGGCAATGCCCGAGTCACCTCGGAAACCACCGCCACGTACCTCGGATACGGCACCTACGCAAACGGCGCGGCCGTCGCGACGAATGCCAGAATCAACATCAACACGGGAGGCACGTTCGAGTGCGCTCAAATCGTCAACGGCAAGGACGCGGGCGGCGTGCTGACTTCTTCCGTGCTGAATTTCAACGGCGGTACGCTGAAGGCACTCGCCACCAGCGATGACTTCATGACGAACGCTGCCGCGGCGGCGACCTTCGGCATCACCGTCCAGGCGGCAGGTACCCGCATCGACACCAACGGGTTCAGCATCGCGATCAACGCCCCGTTGACCGAAGACGCGGTGTCCGTCGGCGGTGGGCTGACCAAGCTCGGCTTGGGCACGCTGACCCTGGGCGGCGTCAATACCTACACCGGCGACACGTCGGTCGAGGCGGGCGCGCTGTCGGTCACCGGATCGATTGCGAGCGATGTCATCGTGGCCTCGGAGGCCGCCCTCATGGGTACCTGCAATATCGTCGGCAACGTCATGGTCGGCGAGGGAGCCACCGTCGCGCCGGGAACCAGCATCGGCACGCTCGCCGTCACGGGCGATCTGGCCGTGCTCGGAACACTCGACGTTGACTACGACAGCGACAGTGACACCATCGACCTGTTGACGGTGTCCGGCGAACTGGACCTTACCGGCGGAACGCTGAGCTTCAGCGATCTCGGCTCGGGCACGCTCGCCCAAGGCGTCTACGTATTCGCCACGTACGGGTCGCTGGTCGGCACCCCCGGCACGCTTGGTGTTCCGACAAATGCCACGGTCGACTATGCCTACGGTGGCAACAGCATCGCCCTGGTGGCGGTGCCCGAACCGTCGATCCTGGCGCTGCTGGCCGGACTCGGAATCGTTCTGGCCGGATGCCGAACCCGTCGGTAACCGGATCATTGACATCTCCTTGAATCCGTTCGGGGAGATTACGACCGTTTTGTGGTTGACAAACCGGGCCGCGGCTCTTCGAGCCCGCGGCCCGGTTCCTTTTGGGAGGGCGGCTCTTCATCCGTCGCGTCGCGACGTCGTGATGGTAGCCTTGGACTTTCAGTCCGTGGCGACTTTTTTTAACGCAAGGACGCCATGACGCGAGGACGCAAGGGATAAAGTTGGGTGACGGTTGATTGTCGCTTGCATTCAGCTTGCACGTTGCCTCCCACCTGAGCCTCCCACGTGTGTGCCATGGATGGCTTGCCCAT
>DOEZ01000081.1 GCA_003532715.1 Planctomycetaceae bacterium | reverse complement strand
CACATTGGGGAATCTCAATCTCATCCCGATTGCCGACGGCGCGAGTAACACTCTCTACTATCTGCCGCGATCTGGAAGCCCCGCGATCGACGCCGGCGACAACGACTTGGCCGTCGACGCCGACAGCAACCTTCTTGACTACGACATGCTGGGCAATCCGCGAATTCAAAAAGGAACGGTGGATATCGGGGCGATCGAGTCCCGAAACACTCCCCAATTGGTTGCCACCCCCACGTCCGATGTGACCAGCAAGGGGGAAGGCGTCGTTGTGAGCGTGTCGCTCAGCGCCAGGCCCGACGACGTCGTGACGGTGAGCATTGCCAAGCAAGTCGGTGGCAGCAAGAATATCTGGGCGGACAAGACGACCCTGACGTTCACGCCTGATAATTGGGATCAGTTCCAGGAGGTCACCATATCGCCGGAGTTGGCCTTCGACTGGAGCAACGACAGGGCCGCGTTCGTGTTTTCGGCCAACGGAATGGACACGGTCCTCGTGTGGGTAACGGTCACGAATGTCGGCCCGTCGGGCGTGCTGCTCGACGCGGAGCAGGTCGAGGAGAATGAAAAAGGCGTCAAGATCGGTGTCGTTTCGGCCGTCGATGCGAGCATAAGCGACACGCATGGGTTTACGATCCCCTTGGCATGGCAAGATGCGTTCAGAATCGTCAACGGCAATGAGCTGTGGTTGCAGGAGGGGGTGTCGCTCGATTACGAGGCCTATCCGTATGGGATCGTCACCGTGCCAATCACGGTTACGGACGCCGAAGGAATTGGCCTGCAAACCACGGTCGGGTTCTCGTTGACCAACGTGAACGAAGCCCCGATGCCTAGCCATCGGCTTGCGGCAATCGATGAGGATATCGATCCGCTCAACAATACGGGCACGCTTGTCAGTGTAATCCTCGAAGGCGGATCCTCCTGGCCCGGACTGGCCGTTACGTCGGCCAACGGGGCCAACGGCACCTGGCAATACGCGGTCTACGACGACGTAACGCAGACGTACGGTGACTGGACCGTCATCGGCGGGGTCACGCAAGCCGAAGCGCTGCTCTTGGGCGAAAACGAGAAGATACGGTTCCTTCCCGACGCCAACTACTGTGGAGTAGCCACGTTCCGTTTTCTTGAATGGGATCAAACGGGCAACGTCGGCGACAGGGTATCGACGATTGGCAATGCGACGCTCGGCGCTCGCCGCACGGCTTGGATCCAGGTCAACCCGATCAACGACGCCCCCGAATTGGACGCAGAGCATGCCTACGCCTTGCCCGATATCGACGAGGATGTCGATCCGGCGGATAACGGAGGGATCAACGTGGCCGATCTCGTCGCCGGCTACGTCACTGACGTGGATGTCAACGCCCCCCATCAGGCCATTGCGATTACCGAGGTCCAGAACACGAACGGCACGTGGCAATATCGCCTGGAGTCGGGCGATCAGTGGACGGACATCGAATTGAGCGGCGGTAAGGCACTACTACTTGGGCCGGCGGACTTGGTTCGCTTCACGCCGAACCTGGACTACTCGGGCACGGCGAGTTTCACCTTCCGAGCATGGGATCGGTCCAACGGTCGTCTTCCGGGCGAATTGGTCGACGTGGTTGGAGTCGGCGGAAGTTCCGCTTTCAGTCCGCAGGCCGGGACGGCGAGCGTGACCATCGTGGATGCTTCGCATGACGCGCCCGTTCTTGATCCGTCGGCGACACTTTTGCTGACGGCGGTGGATGAGGACGTTTTGGAGGCCAACAATCTTGGCAACACGGTCGGCGCAATCGTCGTCGATGCCTCGATCAACGGGATTGCCCTCATTGCGATGGACACCTCGGGCGGCACCTGGCAATACGCGTTATACGAGTCGGGGGCCTACGGAAATTGGATGGACGTCAGTCTCGTCGTCAACGACGAGCCCCGCGCGCTGCTTCTGGCCGCCGACGACAAGGTCCGCTTTCAGCCCGACGCCGATTTCTTCGGGACCGCCGAATTCACGTTCCGAGCCTGGGACATGGCCGATAGCCAGCCGCACGGCACTCAGGTCGTGATCGACAAGGTGGGTCGCGACAGCAACTATAGCGAGGCCACGAACACGGCCACGATCACGGTCAACGGCGTGAACGACGCGCCCGTACTCACTGCGGAGAACATCGCGGGGATGACGTCGATCGACGAGGACATCGCCTCGATCGCCAATGTGGGCAACACCGTGGCCCAAATCCTTGCCGTGACCGGCGAAGATGACAAGATCACCGACGCCGACGTCCTCCCGGCGGTGAAGGCCATTGCCATCACATCGATTGTCAATGATGACGGTACGTGGCAATATCGGCCCGCGGGAGACGTCGCATGGGTCGACATCGCGATTACAGCGGGTGAAGCCTTGCTCTTGGGCCCGACGGATCGCGTGCGATTCTTGCCGAATGAGAACTACCACGGTACGGCGAGCTTCAGTTTTCGGGCATGGGACCGGAGCGATGAGAACACTTCCGGGCAGGTGGTTCTCATTACGGCGACCGGGGGCGCCACGGCATTCAGCGAGGCAACCGGCACGGCGAGCATCGACGTTGTGGCCGTGAATCAGCCCCCCAGCCGGCTTGCGGGAGTTGTCAAAGACCTCTTTGTCGAAGACTCCACCACCGCAGTGGCTCTCGGCTTGGGCGGATTGGCCTACAGCGATCCGGAGTCAAGCACACTGTCGTATGCCGTTACCAAGATTCCGGCATCGCACCTGGGCACCGTTCGTCTGAGCAATGGCACGGCAGTAAGCCCGGGAACCTATGAAATTGGCGATATTCAAGGCATGCAGTTCTTCCCCGAGGCGGGGGCCTCGGGACGGGACACGTTCGTGTTTACCGTGGCTGACGACGCGGACCCGCCGGCGGTTCTCGTGGAATCGTTGACCATCACCGTGGGCCGCCACGCCCTGACGACGATCATAGCCAGTGACGCCAACCCGGTAGGGAACACCGTCACCCAGATCGTGGCCGACGGTTCCTTCACCGAGATTTTTGGCCAGGACGGGGAGCGGGCTATTGCGATCACGGGGGTGGTCAACACGAATGGCGCGTGGGAATACCAAGTTCATGATGCAGAAGAACCGCAGGCCTACGGTGGGTGGACACCGATCGGGTCGGTGACGGGGACGAATGCTCTGCTCCTGGGCCCGAGAGACAAGATTCGTTTCATTCCCAACAGCAACACTCCTGGAATCGCTACGTTTACCTTCCGCGCCTGGGACCAGAGTGTTGAAGATGACGAGGGCCCGGGGGACAAGGTGAATCCTACGGGTGACGGGTTTAGCGCGACCTCGGCCACGGCCTCGATCAGAGTGATTGCCGATGCCGATGCCACGCTGCTGGATACCTCGGTACGTTTTCTCTTGACACCGGTCAAGAAAGAAATCTCTGAGAATGACAATCCGGGCAATACAGTGGCCGAGATCGTCCCCGGCGGGACGATCACCGACTATTGGGGCAACGAGTTGGCTAGCGCGATCGCGATCACGGAAATCGATGGCCCGGCAATCGGCGCGTGGGAGTTTCAACTCTTCAACCCCGATACCGAGGAATATGGCGGGTGGACCGCGTTCGGTTCGGTGTCGGAAGACACAGCTTTGCTTCTGGGGCCTCACGATAAGGTCCGGTTTGAACCGAATAGCAGCGCGCCGGGCATTGTGACGTTCGACTTCCACGGCTGGAACTGCATGGGCAGACAGACAATGATCGGTGAAAAGGTTGACCTGAGCGATTTGCCCGGCGCGTCCTACAGCACGGGCGCGGCAACCGCATCGATCGCCGTGGTCGATTCAACCAACCCGGCGCCGACGTTGGACGATTCATATGACGTAACGTTTCCCTTCAGCGTTCGAGTTGGCGACGCGGATCCGTTGGGCAACACGGTCGCGGAGATTATCCNNCGGTGCGATCAAGTATCCCTCGGGCGAAACTGCGGAACCTGCAATCGTTATCACCGGCATAGCAGGCGAGGCGGGGACTTGGTGGTATCAACTCTTTTCTTGTGGAACGTATGGTGACTGGGAAGATGTCGAAGCGGTATCAGAAAGCAATGCGCTCCGTTTGAGCGCAAACGACAGGATCCGCTTCGTTCCCAGTGGAGCCGTCGGAGGCACGGCGACGCTTACATTCCGGGCTTGGGATAGCGGCGCCGATTCGGGGGCGCCAGGCACCTATGCCACAACCGTTGCAGATGACGCGGGCGTGACGCTTTTCAGTCTGCTGGATGACATAGCCACGATCAATGTCGTGACTTCCAACGCGCCGACGTTGATCGGCAACGTGACGCTGCCGACAATTCATGAGGACGTCCCATCGCAAGACAATGCTGGCATAACGGTGAACACGCTCGTGGATGGACACATTGCCGATGTCGATGGTGCGGTCAATGCCATTGCGATTACCTCGGTCGAGAATAGCCAAGGCACTTGGCAGTATCGCTTGTACGATGCGCAGTCCGAGGAGCACGGGCCGTGGATGAGCATTGCGGCGTCAGCGGGCTCTGTTAGTCGACCATCTATTTCCCACTCGCTTATGCTTGGACCAAATGACATGGTCCGTTTCGTGCCGAATTCAGGCTGCAACGGGAACGTCACGTTCACGTTCCGCGCGTGGGACCAGTCCGATCAGAAGCTGCCGGGAGACACGGCGAGTTTCACGAATCAGCTGGGCACCTTTGACAGCGCTAGGGTCGGCGGCAGCACGCCGTTTAGCGAAGTCGAGGGCACGGCGACGATCACCGTCACCGCGGTTGATAACAGGCCCGTGCGGACTGACGGCGAGGTGAATGACTTGGCGGTGTGGGCGTGGAACGGTTCCATTGTTTCTCTGGGGCTGGGGGACGTGGTATATGACGACGACGGTGCTTCCCTGAGTTACGCAGTCACCTCTGTGCCAGATCCATCATCGTTTGGGACGGTTTTTCTTGCGGACGGCGTCACACAGGTCACGACGGGATCTTATTCGATCGAGCAGATCAAGGGAATGTGTTTCCAGAAGGCAACCACGACCAACGCATGCGGCCTATTCAGCTTCACGGTCACGGATGATGCCAGCCCGGCGAACACGCTCACGGAATCGCTTTGGATCAACGTATCCGATTATCAGTATCCCAACATCAACAATTACCCCACCTCCGAGAGCGTCGCCGAGAATAGCGCGAACGAAACCGGCGTGGTGGAGTTTTCCCAGAGCGACGCCCGTGCGCTTACCTATCGCATTGTCTCAGGGAACGTACCAAGTGTTTTTGCCATCAATCCCGACACGGGCGATATCACGGTGCCTGATGGCAGTCAACTCGACTATGAGACGAAGAGCCAGTATGTGCTTGAGGTAGAAGCGTTGGTGCGAGGGACGTACCTCACAAACAGCACGAATATCACGATCAACTTGACCGATGTTAGTGAGAATGGAAATGTAACGAGTTTCACCAAGGCCGTCGCGTCAACTGGCGAGGCCAGCTTTGACCCGGACGGTTCCGAGTGCCCGAACGATTTCGAAGATCACTTCAGTGGTGATCCCGGCGACGAGCTCAATCGCATGAAGATCACCACGTTACCGAGCTACGGAACGCTGAGCTACGAAATCGACGGGATCGGCACGGTGTTACTGGATGAAAACAGTCTTGGCACGTCCGAGGCTGAACTTACCATGGCCGAAGCCGACACTCTGATCTACACGCCCGGGACGGACTTCGTCGCAACGGACAGCTTCACATGGACCGGCAAGGATGATGATGACGCTGACTGGGCCGCGGAACCGGCCGTGGTAAGAGTGACGGCGCCACTTCTGGTTGGCAGCATGGCTGTCACTCTAATGAATGAGGATNNTGCGGCAGTCTATCGCGAGGAGGTCTGGGACTTCGACGCCACGACCCATCTCGACCAGATCAAAATCACCTCGTTGCCTGAACACGGCACGCTGTACCGTAAGGATAATGGAGTTAATGTCCTGGTGGTAATCGGTACAACCACTGCCGTGTTCGCCAATACTGACTTTTATGATGAGTTCTCGAATCCGATTTGTCCCCTTTGGTACGAACCCGACCCTAACTTCGACGGCATCGATTACTTCAGTTGGCAGCCGGTGTTCGAGGTTGACAGCACCACGATTTCCTGGCCCGCGACGCTTCCCGACGGCAAGATCGGCATCGAGGTCGCGCCGCAGTCCGACAAGCCTGAAGACTTGTGGTTCTCGAGGGAGGTTCCCGATGAAGGGATCGTGGCATTTAGTGTATCCGATTTTCAGACGGCTTTCACCGACATGGACGGCGACTCACTGTCGAAAGTGAAGATCACTACACTGCCCTTATATGGAACGCTGAAATATGTCGGCGATGTCACGGGCACGTACCACACGGTCGTCGACGCCATCGAGTTGTCGCTCAGTGAATTGTCTTCACTTATTTACATTTTGGATGCGGACAGTCTCGAACCGGATTCTGAATACACGGGGGCCGATAATTTCAGGTGGATGGCGTGTGATGACAGTGCGGGTGCCCTTTGGGCAGACGACGATAGTCCTGCAGATTCCACGAACGACGGTTATGTTCTGCTCCTCCAAGGAATTAACATCTCCGTGACCGAGGACAATACGTACAGCTCGTTCTATAGCGACTCATTGCCTGCGAGCAGTTCTTTCGGCAATCGCTTCGGCAATGTGAGTATTGCCTCACTTACTATACTGAGCTTGCCCAGCCATGGAACGCTCACGTATGAAGCAGATGGCTCGACCGTAACGCTCAACAGCGACAATCTCGGCACGGCGGGCGTACTGTCGGAAAACGAGTTCGCCACGCTCGCGTATCAGCCCGACGCCAATTACAATGGCCCCGACGTGTTCACGTGCAGGGCGGGCTGTGCGTACGACCACGACCAGAATTCAGAAACGGATAATGGTAGTCTCCACGACACGACGGTCACTATCGACGTGACACTTGCCAATGATCCCCCGACCGCCTACTATCCCAGCAATCCGGTAACGACCATTGCCGTACTGAAGGGCGCCTCGCTGGAATTGACGCTTGGCGACGACGGTGATCCAGAGTTGACACAGACCGTGCGTTATCAGATTAACGCCTCCTCTGTAAATGGGCAGTTGTTCCTGAACGGCGAAAGTGTCTCCTACGACAGTTGGATCGGAGAGAGTGAATTCGACTCATTCTTGTACGTTTCTAATGGAAGCTACCAAGACGTTACGCTTTCCTACACTATCATAGAGGATGAAATACCCGAGGAGGAAGAAGAAACCGCTGAGCCATCGGTCACTGGATCCGTCAACATCACCTTCGTCGATGCGTTGCCGACGGCCAATGCCTTGATGATCACGCTTGCCGAGGATGCGCAGACTGAATCGTTCCAACTCAGCGGCGACGACGGAGACTACTCGCCAGAACTGCCGCTCATGGGGTTCGAGGTTGTCAGCCTGCCGACGCATGGTGCCCTGTTTGTCACTCGAGGCGAAGACGACCCCGTCGCTGTCGGTCCCGGTGAGTTGATTGGCGAGACCGACACCTTAACCTTCCGGCCCGACGACGACTTCAACGGGACGGACGGATTCTATTTCGTCGTGTCGTATGACCACGACGGTGTCGCGGGTTCTCCCTCGGTCGTGTTGACCAGCGCACCGGCCAAGGTCGAGTTCTCGGTCGCGCCCGTGGCCGATAGCCCGGTGGTCTTCTCGTTCGGCAAGTCGGTGCCCGAGGAGGATGACTTGGCGTTCAGTGCCGAGGATTTCACGGCTTGCTTCCACGACGCCGACGGCGATTCGATTGAGATTGTGCGAATTACTTCGCTACCCGCCAATGGAACGCTCAGCTACACGCGCGACGACCAGACACATGCGTTGATCGAAGCCGATCTCGGGTCCGAGCACGCCAAGCTATCGCTCGAAGAACTCGAAACACTTCGGTACGTTCCCAATTCCGGAGGTAGCCTTCCCGACAGCTTCACGTGGGACGCATACGACGGAACACAATGGTCCGCGCAAGTGGCCCTTGTCCATCTCAATCACGCAGCGATCGGCGACATCACGCGCGAGATCGACGAAAACGCGATCCTGCCGTTTTCCATGGCTGAGTTGCTCGATGCGTCGGGCGATCGGATGGCTGTCGCCGAGGGCGTCACGCTGCGAGGAATCGTCATCACGGAGTTGCCCGTCAACGGAACCTTGTCGTACCTTGGAACGGAGGTCCAACGCGGCCAGACCATCCTCCTGCCCTTCGAGGACGGGTTGACGGTCCAGCAACTTGAAGCCCTGGCCACGCCGCATGAAGACCTGGATCTCGAAGAGGGGCTTGCCCAGATGGGATTCCTCGTATTCGAGCCGAGTGAGAATTGGAACGGAACCGACGGATTCCATTATGCGTTGCTCTGCGCCGACGGCGACGCCAATCTCTTCGTGAGCGAGCCGGCCCGCGTCGGCCTCGATGTCACGGCCGTCAATGACAGGCCCGAAGTCGTTCCACAGGAAGTCGAACTCTCGTCGGACAAGCCTGCCGTGATTTGGCTGGGCGACTCGGGCGATTTCGATAGCGCGGACCAGGTTCTCCTGCGCATCGTGAACGGTCCCACCCACGGGGCGCTGGTCGATTTCAACCCGGCGACCGGCGAGATCGTCTACATCCCCGATTTCGCGGCGACGTCGGACTATGTGGACTACTTCTCCTACCAGCTCATTGAATTCAATCCCGGCAGTAACACAGCGGGGCTGAGCAGCGAAGTGGCGACTGTCAGGCTGGTCGTGACCAAGCCGGTGACTCCGCCGACGGCGGCGGACATCAAGATTACAGCCGGCGCTGATGACATGCCGTGTGTTATCACGCTGGTTGGGACCGCGGCCAACAGTGGCACGCTGACGTTTGAAATAGTAGACGGGCCACATCGTGGCACGCTAAACGAAATCACGCAGGAAACAGGTGCGGTCACATTCACCCCAAGTGACGAGTATACAAGCACGGACAGTTTCACCTACGTCGTCATCGAAACCTATTCAAACGGAAGCGAAACAATCCAAGTGACCAGCGAGCCCGCCACGGTCACGATTATTACGCCCGTGGCCAACAAACTCATCGTCGCGGGCGTCCACGGCCAGCCGCTTCCCATCCGGCTCACCGGCGACGACGGCGACTGGGAGGCCGAGCAGGGACTCACCTATGTCATTGACAGCCTACCAGCGTCGGGCTCGTTATTGCTAGATGGCGCGTTGGTGCAGCTAAGCGGCACCCCGGGACGATACGCCATTTCGGAGATCAATCTTGCGAATCTCGTCTATCAACCGGCCGAGGGTTACGTCTCGACCGTCAGCTTCACGTTCCACGTCGAAGAAGAGATCGAAGGGCAGTCCGGTCCCGAGGTGATTGCCAGCGATACGGCGACAGTGACCATCCACCTGGGCGTCGCTCCCTTGGCCGAGTCGCCGATCGAAGCCGTCGCGACTAGCGAGAGTGTGCCGGTCACCTTCGATCTGATCGGGGAGGGCGGCAGTGTGGCCTTCACGCCCGAGTTGACCTACGTGTTGGTCACCGCGCCTCAGCACGGCTGGGTGGCGATCAACGCCGGTTCGGCCCAGGCGACCTACACGCCCAACCCGGGATTCAACGGCACGGACAGCTTCCAGTTCGCCGTTGTCGACGATAACGCGGCGCTGGGGCTGACGCTGATGAGCGAACCGGCCACGGTCAACCTTTCGGTCGNNCCGCCGGTCGCTTACCCGCGCGAACTCACGATCGAGGAGAATACGTCGATCCGCTTCGTGCTGGGCCACGACGGCGATCCGGACGGGGTCCAAACACTATCCTACACGATCGATCCGGGCGTCACGCCATGGGGCACGCTGACCGATTTCGACGAAGTCACCGGAGAAATTACCTACACGCCCCCGGCCGACTTCGTGGGGACCGACAACCTCTGCTTCACGTTGACCGACGAGGCGAGTGCGACGAGCCAGATGGTGAGCGTGGCGATCGTCGTCACCGCCCCGATCAACCATCAACCGGTCGCCTCTTCTCAGACTATTTTCGACGCCGTCGAGGACACGGCCCGAAACATCACGCTCGTCGGCAACGACGGCGACGATTCAGTGCAAACGCTCACCTACGTCATCGTCCGCCAGCCGCTCCACGGCACGCTTGGTGAAATCGACCAGGAAACCGGAGAACTCACCTACACGCCCGATCCGAATTACAACGGCACCGACAGTTTCGCCTTCCTCGTTCTCGACGACGACATGAACGGCCAGGCGAGGGCTCTGGAAAGCGAGCCGGCCGAAGTGACCATCCAGATCGCGGCCGTCAACGACGCGCCAACGGCCCGGGAGTCCAGCACCGTCGTTCCCGAAAACCAGACGGTCCGCGTGGTTCTTTCGGCCGACGACGGCGATCCGGAGACGCGGCAGGCGTTGACGTATACGATTGTCACGTTGCCCGATGACGGCGTCTTGTCGTTCCTCGACGACGAGTATGGGTTGAGCACACTGATCGAGGTGAACGGTACGGAACTCTCGGCGACCGAAGCCGCGACGCTCTCCTACACGCCCAACAGCAATTACGTGGGGGCGGCCTCCTTCCAGTACACCGTCACCGACGACGCGACCGCCGGCGGCGACGCCCAAACCAGCGACGCGGCAACGGTCACGCTCGACGTTCGCAAGTTCGACACGCAAGCGGTGGCTCGGCCGCAAGTTCTTTCGGTCGTGGCGGGNNCCAAATCACGCTCGACGCCGCGGGCAGCCTGGTCGCGAGCCCCAATTTGAGGTTCAGGATCGTTGATGCTCCCGACCTTGGAACGCTCACCTGGAGCGGCACGCCTGAAAATGGCTGGTATAGCACGCCCAATGTGCAGTACACGGCCGGGGCGACCGTCGACGTCGATAGTTTCACGTTCCAGGTGATCGACGACGACGTCGAAGGCTCGACTCCGACCGAAGCCGTTGTCTTGATTGGGATCAAGCCCGTGACGGTCAACCCCACTGCCGTGAACGACACGGTCAACGTCCGTTTGTCGGACAGATACGTGATGATCGACGTTTTGGCGAACGACACGTGCGGCGCCGCGGAGACCCTCGGTATCACGAGCGTCGGCACGCCGTCGCCGAACTACGGCACGGCGACCATCGAGAATGGACAGATTAAGTACGAACTCCATCCTTCATACGTTGGCACGGTAATCATATCGTACACCATCGACGATTCTGACGAGAATACACCCGCCGACACCGCGACCGT
>DOEZ01000261.1 GCA_003532715.1 Planctomycetaceae bacterium | reverse complement strand
CGAGCTGATCATGCCGCCGAGCAAGACCTCCGCGCGGTGCTTCAGCCCGGCCGCCTGCACGGTCGTGTGCGAACAAAACTGATCGAAGAGTTCCTTGTGCTCGGCCAGCGGATGACTCGTCAGGTAAAAACCGAGGACTTCCTTCTCCTTGGCCAGTTTGTCGCGCTCATCCCATTCCGGTAGATCGGGCAGATTGACCGCCGTTGACGCGGACTGATCCTCGTCGATATCGTCGAACAGCCCTTTTTGCCCGCGCCGCCGATCGNNCGACCACGGCGAACTGCGCCGCGCGCCGAGCGCCAAGCGAATCGAACGCGCCGGCCTTGATGAGCGTCTCGACCGCCGAGCGGTTGACCGTACTCGGGTCGAGCCGTTCGCAAAAATCGAAAATGCTTCGGTAAAGTCCGTTCTTCTCGCGTTCCTTCCGAATGGCCTCGGCCGCCGCGACGCCGCAACCCTTGATGGCCGACATGCCGAAGAGAATCTTGCCGTCGCGAACGGCGAAGTCGAGATGCGACTGGTTCACGTCGGGCGGCACGACCTCGATGTTCATCCGCTGGCAGTCTTCGAGGTGCTCGACCAACGCGTCCTTCTTCTTGAAGTTGCGGCCCGGAATGTCGCTCGACAGCAGGGCCGCCATGAACTCGACCGGATGATGGGCCTTCAGATAGGCCGTCATGTAGGCGATCAGGGCGTAGGCCGTCGAGTGGCTCTTGTTGAAACCGTAGCCGGCGAATTTCTCGATCAGGCCGAACAGATCCTCCCCCTCGCGCTTCGACATGCCGGCCGCCTGGACGCCCTCGACGAACTGCTCGCGATACTTGGCGATTTGCGAGTGCTTCTTCTTGCTGATTGCCTTGATGCACGTGTAAGCGTTGGCCAGCGGAATGCCGCCGAGACGGTTGAGGATCCGCATGACCTGCTCCTGGTAGACCATCACCCCGTGCGTCTCCTCGAGCACCTCCTTCATCACCGGATGCGCGTAGGTGGCCTTTTTCCGCCCGTGCTTCACCTCGATGTAGTCATCGACCATGCCGCCCTCGAGCGGCCCGGGACGATAGAGCGCGGCCGTGGCGATGATGTCGCGAAAATGGTCGGGTTTCATCCGCTGCAACAGGTCGCGAATGCCGCCGCTTTCGAGTTGAAAGATGCCCTTTGTCTCGCCGCGGCACAACAGGGCGAACGTCTCGCGGTCGTCCAAGGGGAATTTATAGGGATCGACCCGGCGGCCGGTCGTTTGTTCGATCAGGCCGACGACTTTCGACAGGATCGTCAGGTTGCGAAGCCCGAGGAAGTCCATTTTGAGCAAGCCGGCCGCCTCGACGTCGGCGTAGGCCCATTGCGTGACGACCTCTTCCTTGCCGCTGACGTGCTGCAAGGGGACGTAGTCGGTCAACGGCCGGTCGGCGATGACCACCGCGCAAGCATGCGTGCCGACGTTGCGTGCCAGTCCCTCGATCTGTTTGGCCAGATCGAGCAATTCGTGGATCTCGCCGTCCTTGTCGTAGACGCTCTTGAGTTCGTCGCTCTTCTCGAGGGCTTTGGCCAGCGTGATCTTCAGTTCCTCGGGCACCTTGGCCACGACCGAATCGACCCGCGCGATCGGCATGCCCAGCGCGCGGCCCGTGTCGCGGACGCTCGCCCGGGCAGCCAGCGTCCCGAACGTGCCGATCTGGGCGACGTTGGCCGTGCCGTACTTTTCCTTGACGTACTGGAGCACCTCGCCGCGGCGCTCCTTTTCGAAGTCGATGTCGATATCAGGCGCTTCGAGCCGGCTCTCGTCGAGAAATCGCTCGAAGAGCAAGTCGTACTCCAGCGGGCAGACGTGGCTCAGGTAGAGGGCGTAGCAGACGAGCGAACCGACGCCGGAACCACGCGCCGTGGCCTCGATGCCCACCTCTCGCGCGAAGCGGACGACGTCCCACACGATCAGAAAGTAGTTCGGAAAGCCCTGCTTGTTGATCACGCCCAACTCGCGCTCGAGCCTCGCGACCACTTCCTCGGAGAATTCTCCGTTAACACATCGCCGCGGATCGTCGGCATATCGCTCGCGAAGTCCCTTGTAACACAACTCGCGCAGATAGTCCTCCGACGTCTTGTCCTCGGGCGGCGCGTAGACGGGGAAATGGCGGTTGCCCAGTTCGAGCGTGATATCGACCGTATCGGCAATCTCTTGGCTGCGGCGCACGGCGTCCTCGAACCCGGGAAACGCGGCGTACATCTCCTCGGGTCCGCGCAGATAGAACTCGTTTCCCTCCATCCGCATTCGGTTGACGTCGGTGCGGAACTTGCCCGTGTTGATGCAAAGCAACACGTCCTGCGCCTCGGCGTCATCGCGGTTGACGTAGTGGACGTCGCTGGTGGCCACCAACGGAATGTCGAGCAGGCGTGATAGCTCGATACATCCCTCGGCGGCCAGTCGCTGGATCTCGATCCCGTTGTTCTGAATTTCGAGGAAGTAGCGATCGCCGAACAACTCGCGATACCAGGCGGCCACCTTCGCGGCTTCGTCGAGTCCGGCCTGACCACCGCGCAAGATGGCCCGATTGACTTCGCCCGACGCGCAGCCGCTCAGGCAGATGAGCCCTTCGTGGTGTCGCGCGAGGAGTTCCTTGTCGATCCGCGGCCGGAAATAGAACCCTTCGAGAAAGGCGGCCGAGGCCATCTTCAACAGGTTGCGGTAGCCCACCACGTTCTGGGCCAGCAGCGTGAGGTGGAAACTGGCCTCCTTCATGCTCGACGCGTCGCGCCGCGTGCGGTGGTCGGGGGCGATGTAGGCCTCGTAGCCGAGGATCGGCCGGATGTCGGCCTTCTTGGCCTTCTGATAGAACTCCATTGCCCCGTGCAGGTTGCCGTGGTCGGTCAATGCCAGGGCGTTCATGCCCAGTTCTTGAGCCCGCGCCAACAGCCGGTCGAGCGTGCCCGCGCCGTCGAGAAGGCTATAGTGACTGTGACAATGGAGATGAACAAACGGCGGAGAACTCATCCGTGGCTCCCGGTTCGTGAAACGGTTCGCGCGGCATCGTAATTCGGTCATTATCCGCCCAATAGGTCCTTTAGAGAAGCCCCCCGCCGCGCGGGGAGTCGGCCCAACTTGGGTGGCTTCTGGACCGATCGTCGCCGGCTGGGTCGATCGCCACGCAGCCCGCCCGCGGGAATTCGGCCGTTTCCATTGATGCCGGCCGTAGTTCAGTAACCCGGCCGACCAGCGCGAACCGATGTAGAGCAATTCTCGCGCCAAGCAAGAGACTTTTTTCGTTCCTTCAAGACGCGGTCGCGAAAAAAATTCCTAACTAGGAATATGTGATACAATCGTGTGGNNGCGGTCGCGAAAAAAATTCCTAACAAGAAAACCTCTTCTCTTCGGCCGCCGATAAGGTATGATAGTAAAGGGATGTGAGCAACGGCAGCTAAGGAGAAACGGTTCTTCGACGACGAATTCGGCCCGCGAAAACAATCTCGCGAAAGCACCGGCGCAAAACTGCCGATAATGAAGGTACAAACGATATTGGATACGAGTCTCTTGCCAAGTTATTCCGACGGAGGTGCCAACCCATAAGCGTGAGCCGCGGTCCTTGATCGGCGAGTGCGCAAGCACGCCTGACCCCCGCTCGTCTCGCAGCGACGCATCCGGTCGCAATCGGCAAGAGATCGATTCCATGGCCGCCGGGTTTCCCACGGGAAATCCGGCGGCTCTTTTTACTTCTTGTGGAAATCCTGAATGATTTGCCACGCTTGTTCCGGCTCGTCAACGTAGTGAATCAGATCGAGATCGCGGTCCTCGATCGTTCCTTCGTCGGCCAGAAACTGGAAGTTGATCGTCCGCTCCCAGAACTTCCGGCCAAACAGAATGATGGGCAAATCCTGCATTCGGCCCGTCTGACGCAGCGTCAAGGCGTCGAACATCTCGTCGAGCGTGCCGTATCCGCCCGGAAAAATTACGAGGGCCTTCGCGCGGAGCAAAAAGTGGAGCTTGCGGATCGCAAAATAGTGGAACTGAAAGCACAACTCGGGCGTGATGTACGGGTTGGGCTCCTGCTCCCTCGGCAGTCGGATGTTCAAGCCGATCGACTTGGCGCCGACGTCGTGGGCGCCTCGATTGGCCGCTTCCATGATGCCCGGCCCGCCGCCCGTCGTAATGACGTACTCGCAGCGGCCCTCGACCTGGTTTTGCGACGAGACCAGACGAGCGAACTCGCGGGCAACGTCGTAATAGGAACTCTTCGCCGCGATCCGCTCGACTCGCGCCACGTCGCGGCGGCGTCGGGGATCGTCAGGCGTGACCGCCAGCCGCTGGCGAGCCTGATCGAGCCGCTTCTGCGCCGAGGCCGGCTCGGTCACCTGCGTGCCACCGAAGACGACAATCGTCGATTCCACATGATGTCGGCGCAGAATCAGATCCGGCTTGAGAAACTCCAGCAGCATGCGCACGTGCCGAAGGTCGGGTGAATCCATCAAATCCGCGTCGCGATAGGCCACCCGATAGCTGGGCGAATGGACCAGTTGTTCAAGCAGTTCGCTTCGCTGTTTCTCGTCGAGCATAGTGGTTCTCCGTGGCAAGAGGTTTTTCGTCGATCAGAATAGGCTCGGAATCGCGGCCAATCGCTCGGCAATCGGCAGCCAGAAGACCAGCCACGCGGGCGTCAGCAGGGCCAGCCAGATCACCGGGCAGACGACCGGCAAGCCCGGACGAATCCGACCCGCAACACGCTCCAGCAGCCCAACGACGGCCACGACCAGGCCCAACATCAAAATCGCTTGATAGCCCAGAAACAGGCCGACGCACGCCGCTGCGAAAAGGATGCCGTTCGCCGAACTCCGCTTCTCTTCGTGCCGATTCTCTCCGTGCCGAGTGCCACGGGCATCTTGCCCGTGCTTTNNCACTGGCGAGACGCCAGTGGCACCCTGGGCAACCGTCTCCCGGCGAGGCGCGACCCGGGCGAGCAACAGTCCAACCGCAACGCCGGCGGCAAAACCCACGACTCCGTCGGCCACTCCCTGGAAACATTCCGGAACGTGCGGCAAGACCAAGAACGCCGCCACCGGGCGCAGCCAAATGTAAACAAGCGGCGCGACGGCCCCAACGACGATCGCGGGCAAGAAAAGGCTCGCCGGCACACGCTTCTTATCGTACTCGATCAGTGCGGCCGGCAACAGCGTGCAAAGCAGCATGAGGTGGAACGCGTAAATACCGACGGTTTGGCCGAGCGTCGATGCTGGATAGACGACCGCCTTCGACGGCTCGACCATGGCGCGAAGGGGCAAATTGGCGCCGTCCGAAAACGGTTCGATCCACGCCAGCCCGAAGAATATCGCGGCCGTCAACGCCTCGACGGCCGGGTAGCGAAAGGCGATGGGCGATTT
>DOEZ01000324.1 GCA_003532715.1 Planctomycetaceae bacterium | reverse complement strand
GTCGAGCGTGGGGTACCAACCTATCATCGAGAAGACGAATTTCGGCACCTTGCTCGAAATACGGCCGACGCTGATTCCCGGTTCGGAGTCGGCGGTGGTCGACCTGCGTTCGACCGTTACGACGCCGGGTGGGCCGGCCTCGGTTGGCGGCCCGGAGGTTGGCGGCGTTCCGGTTCCCCGGGTTGATCGATTTGCCATGGAGACGCAGGAGTTTGCCACGACGCTCAGCATGCCGCTGGGACGCCCGGTGCTCGTCGGAGGGCTGACTTATGTAACGAGCATGCCCTCGGGCAATGAAATCGCGTTGCCCGGGCCGGGAGCCAAACCCCATGCGTCCAAGAGTCCGGACAACGCCGAAACGCCGCAGTTGTATTTGGTGTTGGAACTACAGTAGTCGGGACAATTCGTCGGCCGGGTAAGGTGGGGCGATGCAAACCACAACTCTTGTCGAGACTTTGGCTGACTGTCTCACGTTATTCGTGGCAACACTTTGCCGATCGCCTGAATGTGGTTTGCATCGCCCCACCCTACTTGGCTACTTGGCGATCGGCGGGACGTTGTCGAATGCGAAGGCCGATTCGCACCAGCGGGCGATCCCCAGCAGGCGCGGTTCGTCGTGGTAGCGGGCGACCAGTTGAACGGCGGCGGGCATTCCATCGGCCGCCAACCCGCAGGGGATGGAGACGACCGGCAAGCCGGCGCAACTCCAAGGGGCTTGAAATTCGCTCGTCCCGGTGAGCGTGGCGAGGGTGGGCGGCGCGGTGGTGTGGGTCGAGGGTACGATCAGGGCGTCGACTGACTCGGGCAGAGTGGCCGCCCGGCGTTTGTACTCGCGGAGTTGGGCCAGCGCGGCGGCGTAATCGACTCCCGAAATGCCCAGGCCCTCATCCAACAGGCGGCGCAGAAGCGGCCCGAAAGCCTTGGGGTTGCGGCCGTAATCTTCGCGATGGACGGCCGCCGTTTCGACCGCCATGATCCGCCGGTGCATCGGCTGGACTTGCGAGAAGTCGAGGTCGGTCTCGAGTGGGGCAATCGCCGCGCCCGCGTCACGAAGTGTGGCTAGCGCGGCGGCGAACGCTTGGCGCATGTTCTCGTCGGCCGTGGCTTCCCAGAAGCCGCCCAACGTGCCCAGCCGCGGCGGGNNNNCATGGCGCGGTGGTCGAATCCTGCGGCCCGTAATCGTCCGACCGGGGCAGGCAACCGAGCATCAATTCGAGGTCGGCGACACGGCGAGCCATCGGGCCGACGTGGTCGAAATGGTAACTGACCGGCACGACGCCGTCGCGGCTGGCGGCAGCAAACGTCGGCTTGCACGTGGCAAGGCCGCAATAGGTCGAGGGGCGTACGAGCGAGCCGCCCGTCTGCGTGCCCAACGCGCCGAGGCACATGCCCGTCGAAACGCCCGCGGCCGAACCGCTGCTGCTTCCGCCGGGCGTGCGGGTCGGATGTTCATCGAGGTTCGGATCCTACGGGTTGCGCGTGGGCGACGGGTCGAAACAGGCGAACTCGACCGTTACGGTTTTGCCAAGGATGATCGCCCCCGCGCGGCGAAGTCCGGCCACCACGGGTGCGTCGGCGTTAGCAGTGAGGTGGTTTTCGCGCAGAGGCGACCCGGCACGGGTGGGAAGCCCAGCGACGTCGATGATGTCCTTGATTCCGACGGGCACACCGTGCAAGGGGCCGCGGAACTTGCCGGCGGCGGCCTCTTCGGTCATGCGTTGGGCTGCATCGAGGGCCGCATCGCGATCGACGTGTACCCAAGCTCGAATCCGCCCGTCGAGGCGGTCGATTCGGTCGAGGCAATCGCGGACAAGTTCGAGGGGCGAGACTTCCTTACGGCGAATCCGCTGGGCCGCTTCGGCAAGGGTCGGTGGGTTCGACATGGCGTTGGTCGCACTCTGGGTATCTGTTCAAGTCAGGGAATTCACCACGGAGGCACGGAGTACACGGAGAAGAGACAAATGAAGATGATTTTTTCCGAACCTACCACAAAAACCATATCCGCGTTTATCTCCGTTCATCCGCGGTTCCCTTTCCTTCTCGGTGTTCTCCGTGCCTCCGTGGTGAATACAATCGGGTCTACGCCGCGCGGCGGTGAGTCGCCGGAAGCCGGGGCGCCGATACGAGGTCGGCGAGGAAAGCGTCGAGCCGTCGGGCCAGTTTCGACAAATCATGGTATTGCAGGACGTGCTGCCTGGCACGGGCGCCCATGGCTCGGCGTTCGGCGTCGGGAGTCCGGCTAAGTTCGAACATGGCCTGGGCGAGCGCCGCGGGATCCTCGGGCTCAACGGTCAATCCGGCACGCGCCTCGCGAATGGGGTCGTACGACGAACGACATGCGAACAAAACGGGTCGTCCGGCGGCCATGAACCCGAACACCTTGTTGACGCTCATTCCGTATCGCTCGACGACGCTCATCCGCCGATGGGCGTGGACGAAGGCGTGCGACTCGCGCGACAGCTCGACCAGTTCGTGCTTTCCGACCAAGCCGAGAAACTCGATATTGGTCAAGCCGGCAGCGGCCGCGCGTCGTTCGAGGACGGTCTTCGAGGGGCCGTCGCCCACGAGCCGGATCCGAATGTTGACCGCTTCGGGCCGTTGGTGCAAGGTTTCCGCCGCCGCGACGATCGTGTCCATGTCGTTGCCCGAGCCAAAACGGCCGAAGCACGAGATGACGAACGGGCCGTCGGCCGGCGGTTCGGCCAGCTCGGGGAAGATTGCCGGGTCGATGCCGTTGGGCAGATAGAGGACGCGATCGGCCGGCACCCCGTGCGTGGCGGCGTATTCGGCGATGCCCGGAAGAACGCTCATCACCGCGTCGGCGCGGCGGAATGCTTGGCGTTCCAATCGCGCGAAGTAGCGACAAATCGGATGCCAGGGGGAAAGGCTTCCGAGATCGATAAGCGACTGGGGCCAGATGTCGCGGATTTCGTAGACGAATTTCGCCCCGCGCCGGCGAGCCAGCCGCCAGGCGGCCTCGACCGCGAAGGGGTGGGCCAGCGAACCGATCACTACGTCGGGCGGCGGCAGGTCGTCGGTTGCTCGCACGACGTTGCGGGCGTAGCTGCGCATGTTCCAGAACCGGCCTAGCGTGCTGTGATACTCCCGCGCGCGAATGAATCGGAATCGGGTTCCGTCGTCGATGCAGTCGGCGAAGAGTCGCCGAGGCGACAATCGCGCGGCGGGCGCGTGAACCTGGGCGAAGGCGGCCGGAAAGACGACCGGCTCATGACCCATCGCGCGCAGGTAGTGAGCCAGCACGGCATGACTGGTCAAACCGGTCCCGTGACGTTGACAGGCGTAGTGATTTAGTATCCAAATTCGCATAGGTCGATTCTATTGCAGGGATCATCTTCTGAAGCAGAGTTGGCCCAACGCCAATTGCACCGATTATGTTCTCGCATTGGTTTCAGTTGTATCATCTCATCTCAGGCGGCCGCGCGGCAGTCGTCTCGTTCGGTCACTTCGGCGAGCCACAGCAGGGCCGTTGCTTCCGCCAGTGTCGCCCCGCGCTGTTTCAGCCTCCGGTCGGAGAAAAGCTCTTCGGGCGTCGCGGACGACATCAACCACGGTTGCGCGAACGTCCATCGTTGGCGAAGCAGGGTTCGGATCTCGCGTCCCAGCCCTCGATCGATCCATCCCGCCTGATCGACCGAGAATCCGCGTTTGAAGCGTGCCCAGCGAATCTCGCGGGGAATTCGGTCGCCGACGGCCTGGCGGAGGATCCATTTGCCCCAACCGCGATGAAGCTTCATTGCCGACGGGAGCGCCAGCCCGAACTCCACAAGCCTATAGTCCAGCAGGGGAAGGCGGCTCTCGACGCCATTGCTCATCGAATTGCGGTCCTCGTAACGCAACAACGACGGCAAACTGGTGAGCGTAACGTCGCGAATCGCTCTCGCGCCGAGCGACTCGTGGCGATAACAGCCAAGCCGGAGCGGCTCCGGTTCGGGCAGTCGCAATACCGCGTCGGTGTCGCGCCGACCGGAGTACCGATCGCGATGGCGCCAGTAGTGGGCCGTCGAAGGCAACTCGGCGAGCAACGTGGGGATGGACCAAAACACCTGCCAGACGGCCTGATCGGGTCGCCGCCGATGGAGAGCCTCGCGCGCGGCGAACACTTGGTACTTGCGATAGCCCAGAAAGACCTCGTCGCCTCCTTGACCACCGAGGATGACCTTGAAACCTTGCCGGCGCGCGGCCTGAAACAGGAGATTCTGCGCCACGAGACTGAGATTTGCGATGGGCGACCCCTGCGACGCGAGTGTCCGGTGAAATGCCTCGACGATCGCTTCTTGATCGGGTCGGACATAATGCACGTCGATCGGGGCGCGCCGGGCGAGCTTCGCGACAATCGGTCCCTCGGAGTCGCGTGCCTGGGGATGCCCGAACGTGAACGCGTCAATTCGGCCTCCGCCTTGTTGGGCGGCGATCGTCGCGATCGCGGCCGAATCGAGCCCGCCGCTGAGCGAAACGGCCGCCGGGACGTCGCTTCGAAGCCGGAGCCGAACCGCGTCTTGGAGCATTGCGGTCAGTTCTTCGGTCAGCGACCGTTGCGACCGGCTGGCGAGGGCATCGGCTGTTTCGGCGACCCGTTGCTCCAGATCGTGGTAACGCTGCTGGTGGGTTTGCAGGGCGTCGGATCCCGCCAGGCGAACCTCGATGACATGGCCCGGCGGAACCGACTTCATGCTCCGAAACGGCGCGGCGTCGTGGTGATCGAATACCCAATAGCGGATCGCCGTCGCCAGCCACGCCGGGTCGGGCGTCAAGCCGAGGGTTACGGCCAAAGGTCGTTCCGTCGAGGCAAAATAGAGTGCATCGCCGTCTCGCACGTAATAGAGCGGCTTGACGCCGAACCGGTCGCGAGCCAGCCACAGACGCGAATCTCGGCGATCGAAGATCGCGAAGGCGAACATGCCGTTGAGACGCGGCAGCGACGCGACGCCCCACCGGGCGAAGGCCGCCAGGAGTACCTCCGTATCGCTCGTAGTGCGAAAACCGTGTCCCAGCGCGATCAGCTCGGTTCGCAGTTCGCGATAGTTGTAGATTTCACCGTTGAACACGAGCCAGTAGCGCCCGTCGTGGCTTTGCATCGGTTGGTGCGCGCCGGGCGACGGATCGAGAATCGACAGCCGGCTGTGCCCCAAGACGGCGTTGGCACGCGGGTGTTCAATGGCGACGACGGCCGCGTGGTCCGGCCCACGGTCGCGCTGCATGGCCACCATTCGCTCGACCCGATCGGCCGGACTGTCGGTCGCGCGCCAGTCGGGCCGGCGCGTTTGGATGACTCCGGCGATTCCGCACATCAGGCGGCCCTCCCCGCGATGCGTGTGCCATGGAGCGGGCGAGCAAGCAGATCGCCGTAGAAATCGACGAGCTTACGAGCTTCGTTCTCCCAACGGAAGTGTTGCAACACGGCCTCGCGCCCACGACGGCCCATGGCCCGCGCTTCGTGCTCATGGCATAGGAGCCAGCCGAGTTTCTGAGCGAGGCCCTCGACGTCGTCGGGCGCGACGCACAATCCGCAGCGGAAACGGTCGACGACCTCGCGGTAGAGAGGATGGTCGGACGCGATCACCGGCATGCCCAGGGCCATGTATTCGAACAGCTTGGTCGGATAGGACTCGGCAAGATTCGGTCGTCGAGCCAGAAGCGCCAGGCCGACATGGCCCGACGCCGTCGTTCGCCAAGCCTCGTTCGGTGGCAGATAACCATGCCATCGGACGTCGGCAAGTCCCAGACGAACGGCCAAATCGCGAAGCTCGCGATGATGAGCGTCGGTGATTGGGCCGACACATTCCAGCGCGGTGGCGATACCCTGGTGGGCGAGTCGGCCCATGGCATCGAGCATGACGCAGCTTCCATGATCCTCGTCGACCACGCCCAGGTAGGCGATGGCCCGCGTCGAGGAAAGACGCCTATCAGGGGCGTGTTCGGCCGATTGCCGCGCGGCAGCCAGCAACGGCGCGACGATCGGCATGTTCAACACGACGCAGGATGGCTTGGCCCAGCGAAAATCGTCGGCGTAGGACCGCTCGGCGAAAACGACCGGCACTCCGTCGAGACATCGCCGCAACCCGGCGGCCGCGCACCGGGCGGCCATTCGGCGGAACGGCCGCGGGATCCAATGTTTGACTAGGACGTCCTTGGGCAGGTTTTCGTGCATGTCGAAAACCACTCGCCGGCCGTCGCGGTGGAGTTGCCTCGCCAGCGGCAGCAGTTCGGAATCGTGCAGATGGTAGAGATCGGCGTCTTCGCGGCGGGCGATGGCGAGCAAGCGACGCGGCGTTCCCAAGAAGCGTTCGAGTCGTTCTCGGGGCGGTGGGACGCGAATGAGCCGCACCGGACCGGTGTCGGCGTGGTGGCCGTCGTCGGGGGCCGCCAGCGCGACGTCATGGCCGGCCTCGGCCAAGGCGCGGCATTCCTTCTGCAGAATGCGGATGTCGGTCGGCCGGTGGCCGCTGGTAATATGCAGAATTCGCGTCATGGCTTGTCCTTCCGGCACCGAGGAAGACAAGCGAGGCCGAGAATCGCGAAGAGAAAGCGATTGTCGGCCAAGTCGCCCGACACGAGCGCGTTGCACAGCGCATTGACCAGCAGCATGAGGATCGTCATGCGGAGCGGGTCGGCGGCAATCTGTTTCAGCGAGCCGAGCGATCGGCACGCGCAGACGGCCAGCGCTGCCAGCAGCAGGAGTCCGAGCAGCCCGAGTTCGACGAGGACTTCGAGCACCAAGTTGTGCGGATAGGCTCGAACTTCGTCGCGAAGAAGCAGCATTGGCCAGGCGCCGATGCCGTGTCCGAAGACGGGGCGTTCCCACCAGAATTCGACGGCCGATTCGTAATGTTCGAAGCGTCCTTGAACCGACGAGTCGAGCGCGGCATCGGAAAGAACCATCAGTCTTTGCAGAGTTCGCGGCGCTTCGCTGGCCGCGAAAAGATAGGCGGCGCCGCCGAGTGCCCCGACCAGAAGAAGACCGTACGTCCATCGGGCCCAACGCCGCGTGTCTCGCGGGTGCAGATTCACGGCGATCACAAGCGGCGCCAGAGCGCCGGCGGCGGTCGCCAACAGCGGCATTCGGCCGCCCAGAATGAGCAGAACCGCGCCGAACGCGACGGCCAGCGTGATGCTAACGGTTCGCGGCAGACCGGGCCGGGCGACGAACAGGCCGTGGCTCAAGGCCACCAGCGCGGCGGCGCCGATCATTCGTCCCAGGCCGAGGTAGTTTCCGCCGAGGGCCATGACCGACTGATCGGAGCCCGTCGCTTGCTGGTAGAGGACGCTTTCAAGGGACAGCCAGACGCAGAAGGCGACGAAGACGGCGAAGAGTCGTTCGACCCGGTAGCGGCGTGACGCGATGACGACCGCGCAAAACGCAAGGGTGCCGGCGGTCAAACCGCCCACGTGCAACGCCTTGCTTTGGGCGTAGGTTCCGCCCGGCGTCCAGAGAAGGCTGAGGACCGCGTAGCCGAAGAAGGCTCCGGCACTGGCCAGGACGGCCGGCGCGGCAACGGACAGGCGGTACTTGCGGCCAAGAATCACGGCAATCATTCCCACGACGCACGCGCCGAACAGTAGCGCGGTGATGTCGATCGAAATCGATTCGGTCAACGACTGAAGGCGCGGGTCGGCCTTGTAGCGTCCGGCCATGAGAAACAACACGAAGAGCGTTTCGAACGAGAGTAGGGCCGCGACGAGCCACGGATCGGCCCGGCGAAGCGTCGCCGGCGAGGTCTCGTGTTGCAGGGCGACGCTCGCGCTCATGCGACCCTCCGGAGCGTCCGTGTTTCGGCCAAAATCGACGGTCTAGCCACGAACCGGGCCAGGAAACGAGACAGTAAGGCCGCTTGGGCCGCTTTCGAGAAGGACTCGATCGCTCGCCCATCGCCCCGAAAAACCGCTGGATCGCGCGAGATTCGATCGAGAAAGCGGCCGATCGCGGCGTCGTCGGAGCAGACCTCGCCCTTGCGGGTTGTCCCCAGTATGGGTGCCATGTCGGAATCGGGACGCGTGACGGCCAGGACGGGCCGTTTCGCGGCGACGAGTTCGAGGAACTTGCCGGTCAGCGTGCCGCGCGACCAGCGGTCGCGGCAATCGGGGTCGTCGAGAACCAGATTGGCCAGCGAGTGACGGGCTTCGAGAGCCACTCGGCGCGCATCGCAGGGTGGGCGAAAGTGGATCCGATCGGCGACGCCCAATGCTTTGGCCTCGACAGCGATGCCCATTTCAGCCGACGTCGGACCCAGCGAGCGGATCAGCCAGTGCAGATCCGGGCGACCGACCATCGCGGCGAGGACGACGCTCGCGGCGCGAACTCGTTCGGGATACCACCGGCCGGCATAGTATAGGTACGGCGCGGAAGCAGCGTTGGCCGGCGATACGGCCTCAGCAAGACAAGCATCGGGTCTGGCGGCGAAATCGTTCTGTAGGATAGCCGCCCTCGGCTGTCCAGGCTGAACGTCTACTGTTGCGGACGGCTGCTTTGGCTGTTCTCTCACAGCCGGGGGCGGCTGTGCTACATCTGGAGCCACCAGGGCGCGATCCCAACCGTTGTAGATTACCTTGGTCGGCAGTTGGTAGGTCTCCTCAAGGATTTTGGCCCACGTCGGGCTGACGCTCGTGATGCCCGAGGCCGTCCGCAGCAGATGGCGCTCGATCCGTCCGTCGAGCCATCGGGACACCCTGTGGCGGTCGTCGGGCCGCAGCGCGGCCAGATCGCGGAAGTCGGCGATCCACGGAACGCCCCACCGCGAGGCGAGACGCCGCGCCAGCCACAACGACGCGGCCGGACCAAATGTGCCCATCACCAGGTCGATCGGAGGCAATTGACGTTCCAGTTCAGCCAGTTGCCGCAGCACCAAGCGCGACCACGTCAAACAGGTGTAGTCCACCGCACGAAGACGAAGGCCCAGCGCCGCGACGGCGCGGCGAAACCAGTCGATCGGCGGAGCGAGGCCGCGCCGGGCCGAATCTGAAATTCGCGTCGAATCCTCGCGCTGTTTGCCATTGCCGGACGAGGTTGCCTGGGGGTGCCGTCCCAGGCGAATGATTTGCGTGTCGGACACGCACAAGGGCAACGTCCCCTCGGCTTCGGTGGTCAACACCCAGGGACGCCAACCGTGCGATTCCATGTACGGCGTGAGAAAGCCGAACCGCCTCGCCGCGATGTTGTTCAACGGCGGGAAACTCTGCGCGATGATGAGCACGTTGCGTGCCATGTTCGATTCCATTCGATCCGCTCGGGCCGCTTCCCTGCAACCCGGAAGTCAGTGTATTTCACTCAGGCGGCTTTGACTTTCGCCGTGACGGCGCGGCGGAGCGCCGCGACGACCTGCTCAATCTCTTGCTGGGTCAATTCGGGAAACATCGGCAGACTGAGGCAACGGTCGGCCGCCCGTTCCGCGTGAGGCATGTCGCCGCGTTTGTATCCGAGCGAGGCATGGACCTCCTGGAGGTGCAGCGGCACGGGGTAGTAGACCGCGTTGCCGATGCCGTGCTCTTGCAGCGACCGGGCCACTTCGTCGCGACGTTCGACCTCGATGGTGTACTGGTGGTAGACGGCCTCGACGATGCGGTCCGTGCCGATGTTGTCCTCGTCGAGCGGCACGACCGGCCCGCGGTCGGTCAGTTCGCTCGGGCAGGTGATTTCCTCGATGTCGGCCAGCAGTGCGTTGTAGTAGTAGGCGTTTCGACGCCGGTTTCGTTCCCACTGGGGCAGATGGGGCAGTTTCACTCGCAGGATGGCCGCCTGCAGCTCGTCGAGGCGGCTATTGAGGCCCAACGACTCGTGATGGTATTTCATGCGGCCTCCGTGACGGCGCAGCACTTCGACGCGAGCGACCAGTTCGTCGTTGTTGCTCACGACCATGCCGCCGTCGCCCATTCCGCCGAGGTTCTTGCTGGGAAAGAAGCTCAGGCACCCGGCCGCGCCGAAACTGCCGGTGGGTCGGCCGCGGTACGTTGCTCCGATCGACTGTGCGCAATCCTCGACCAGCGCCAACCCGGTTCGTTCGGCCAATTTCGTCAGACGTTCCATATCGCACGGCTGGCCGTAGAGATGCACGGGCAGAATCGCGCGGGTCCGCGGCGTGACAGCGGCCGCGACGGCGTCGGGATCGAGATTGTATGTCTGCGGATCGATGTCGGCGAACACAGGCGTCGCGCCGACCATGCCGATCGCCTCGGTCGTCGCGACAAAGGTGAATGGCGTCGTGATGACTTCGTCGCCGGGGCCGATGTCCAGGGCACGCAGCGCGAGGTGGATCGCGTCGGTGCCGCTTGCCACGCCGACGCCCTGCTTGCACTGGCAGAAGGCCGACACCTCGGCTTCGAGCGACTTGACGTTTGGCCCGAGGATGTATCGTGCGTCGCCCGCCACTCGCAGCATGGCCGCGTCGATTTCGTTTTTCAGCGCGGCGTATTGCCGTTTCAGGTCGCAGAGTGGAATCATCGCGTTGGCCATTCCTTTTCGACGGCTTCAATTTGGTTCTTGCCGATGGTTCGATACGTCCGCGCGCACTCGGCGCATGTTGCCGTTTCGCCCTCGAACGCCAAGACCAGCCCGCACTCACATGCCCAACCGCGTTGCCGGGCCGGATTTCCGCACATCACGGCATGAGCCGGCACGTCGCCGGTGACGACGGCGCCGGCGCCGATCATCGCGTGCGGCCCGATGGTGTGTCCGCAGACGATCGTTGCATTCGCGCCGATGCTCGCTCCGCGACGGACGAGCGTGGGCCGGCAGTCCTCGGGCCGGTTGCGCGGCACGGCGCTGCGAGGCGTCAGGACGTTGGTGAAGACCATCGACGGGCCGCAGAAGACGTCGTCTTCGAGCGTGACGCCCTCGTAGACCGAGACGTTGTTCTGAATCTTGACGTTGTCGCCGATCGTGACGCGCGGGCCGATGACGACGTTTTGTCCGATGCGGCACCGCCGACCGATTCGCGAGTGGCTCATGACGTGGCAGAAATGCCAGATCGTCGTGTCGGCGCCGATTTCGACGTGATCGTCGACGTAGGACGACTCGTGAACGACGTAGTCTTGCGTTGACGTGGGGCAGGCGTCGGCCATCAGTGAACCATCCGTGCGTCGGCGACAAGAGAGGATGCAGGCTCGGACAGCGGTGGTCGAGGCGCGAGCCGGGTCTGATGCACCTCGGTCCGATGAAGCTGCCGGTCAACCGCCTCAAGCACGCGAACCACGCGTAGTCCGTCGCGTCCGTCGCTTTGCGGAGTGCGATTGTCCAGGATGCAGTCAATGAAGTGTTGGGTTTCGATGTCCAAGGGCGGCCGGCCGCTGAGGTGCGGGATGTGGATGTCGCCGTGGCGGACGGTGATCGGCGACAACGGGCCGTCGGCCGCGTCGGGGCAATTCGCGCCCTTGTTGAACACACGAATCTTCTCCGACGGATGCATGTCGTCGAACACGAGCATCTTGCGAGAGCCGACCACGACCATCTTGCGCTCCTTGTTCGGGTCGAGCCAGGATACGTGGACCTGGGCGATTCGACCGTCGGCGAATCGCAGATTCGCGAAAACAACGTCCTCGATGCCTGCCTGAAGGAAACACGACCCGCTGGCCGTCACGCTCTCCGGCTCGGCCCCGAAGAGATGCAAAATGACGGATATGTCGTGCGGGGCGAGCGACCAGAAAGCGTTTTCCGATTGACGGACCACGCCGAGGTTGAGCCGTTGGCAGTACATGTAGTGGATCGTGCCCAACTCTCCCTGATCAATGTACTTCTTCATCAGCTCGACGGCCGGGTGGTACTCGAGCAGGTGGCCCACCATCAGCTTGCGATCTTGCCGGTCGGCCAGATCGACCAGTTCGGCCGCCTGATCGGTCAGCAAGGCGAGGGGCTTTTCGACGAAAACGTGCTTGTCGGCCAACAAGGCCGCCTGGGCCATCTCGAAATGCCGTGGCGCGGGCGTGGCCAAGGCCACGGCGTCAATGCTTGCGTCGTTCAAGACTTCGTCGAACGAAGAGCCGGCCATGGAGTCGGGAAAGAGAGTCTGTTGGCGGGCTGCCGTGCCGGGTTGGCTGTCGCAGAGACGAGCCAGATGACATCGCGAGGCGCCGGCGAAACTGCGGGCGACGTTCTTGCCCCAGTTTCCTAGGCCTACTGCCGCCACTCGTACCGTTTCGTTTGCCATGCGGACATCCTTTCCCGCGTTGTCTTGTCCCATCAGCCGCCACTTGGAAACGGGCGGCTGGAAATTCGCGTAAGTTGTTCCTGAAGAATGAATTACGACAATCTGGCACGGTACCCGATTTTGGGCGCAACGGCAAGTCCAATAGGCCGTTGTGTCGTTTTACTGAATTGCGTGGCTTGCCTAGCCTTCCGCCAATTTGGGGCCGTGCGGGCCGACGAGGCTCTCCATGTCGGCTCGCGGTGTGTTGGTCGCCGCATTCCAATAGGGTGAGGCGTGGCGGAGGCGCTGGACGATCTGGGGAAAAACCTCAACGATCCGGTCGATTTCCTCCTCGGTGTTGTAGCGGCTGAGGCTGAATCGGATCGAGCCGTGGACTGCCGTGAACGGTACCTTCAGGGCCAGCAGGACGTGCGACGGTTCGAGCGAGCCGGAGGTGCAGGCCGAGCCGCTCGACGCGCAGATGCCCGCTGCGCTGAGTTCGAAGAGCATCCCTTCGCCCTCGATGAAGTGGCAGGAGAGGTTCGACGTATTGGGCAGTCGGGGTGCGCTGTGGCCGTTGATCTGCATGTAGCGGATCCGCTCGCTCAGCCGGGCTTCGAGTCGGTCGCGGAGGCCAAGCAGCTTGGCGTTGTCTTCGTCGTGTCGCTCGACGGCCAGCGACAGGGCCCGGGCCATGCCGACGACGAGTGCGACGTTTTCGGTGCCCGCTCGGCGGCCCGATTCCTGGTGGCCGCCGATCAGGAAGGGCCGCAGCGGCGTGCCTCGCCGGATGAAGAGCGAGCCGACGCCCTTCGGGGCGTGCAGCTTGTGGCCCGAGAAGGAGAGAAGGTCAACGTTCTTGAAATCACCTTTCAGGTCGATCGGCAGTTTGCCGACGGATTGGGTCGCGTCGGTGTGGAACACGATTTGCGGATCGGTTTCCTTGGTGATTCGGGCCAGTTGTTCGACCGGGAAGATCACGCCCGTCTCGTTGTTGGCATGCATGATCGTGACCAATAGGGTGTCGGGGCGGAGCGCGCGGATGAACTCGCCCGTGTCGAGGTTCCCCTGGACATCGACGGGCAGAAAGGTGATGTCACAGCCGCGCCGGGCAAGATCCTTGCAGACCTCGCGGACCGCCGGGTGTTCCACCGAAGTCGTGACGATGTGCCGTCGCCGCGGATTGGCATCGACGACGCCTTGGATGGCCGCGTTGTTGCTTTCCGTCGCGCACGAGGTGAAGAGGATCTCCTTCGGATCAACGCCGCCAAGATGTCGCGCGATTTGTTCTCGCGATTCGGCAACGGCGTGCGCCACCTGGCGAGCCGGTTCGTACATCGAACTGGGATTGAAATACTGATCCTTGAAGAACGGCAGCATCGCGTCGAGCACCTCGGGCGCGACCTGGGTCGTGGCGTTGTTGTCGGCGTAGATGGTATTCATCGACACTCCATTTTTGGAATCACGGATGAACGCGGATGAACGCGGAGGAGACAAACGAGAGGGGTTGCCTGCTCGTCATGGACTTCCCTCGATCACTAAACCTGGATGACTCGGATGCGTTCGTCGACGTGTTCCTTGAGGGGGTCTTCGACCAGGAGCTTGAGCGTCTGGGCGGCCGACGCGCAGCCGTCGCAGGCTCCCTTGAATCGGCAGTAGATCAGCGTTCCCTTGATATCGATGATCTCGACGTCACCGCCGTCCTTCTTGAGTAAGGGACGCACATGGTGTTCGAGGACGTCTTCGATTTTCTTGCTGAACTGGTAGGGCGACATGCCCGTGTCGAGTTCCTCGGACTTGGCGTTCGCGGCGAGTCCGGGCGTCGGCGCCATTCCGCGTCCGTTCAGGATAGGGAGTTGGCTGAGGTTCTTGCCCCAGATGTCGTCCAACAGGTCTTGAAGTCCGCCCGGCGCGTGGTGGCACGACATGCACGCGCCGCCGGCCTTTACCGCGTTGGTGATCTCGGGGATGGTGCGGAGATTGAGTTCTTGGATTTTTCGGCGTAAGTAGGGTTCGGTCAACGAAAAACACTTGCAGACGATCCGGCCTTCTTCCTGTTCGTGGGCATGGATGTCGACGCCCAGTTTTTGCAGGTCGACACCCCGGAGCTGCGCCCAGTTAAAGACGGCCGCCTCGAGCGCCTCGGCGCCCATCACCGAGCAATGAATTTTTTGCGAAGGGAGCCCTTCGAGGAAATCGACGATGTTCTGGTTCGTGACCTTCAGGGCTTGGATGGGCGTGAAATGGCCTTGCTCGATGATAGCGCAGAGCGCCTCGGAGGCCGCGATCGCCGAGGTGCAACCGAACGTGAGGTATCGGGCTTCGGTGATGACGTCCTCGGTCGGGTCGGTCGGGTGCCGGTCGACACGGAAGGTAAACCGCATTGCGTCGCCGCAGGCGATCGAGCCATGCTCGCCCAGTCCATCGGGGTTTTCGATCTCACCCAGGTGGGTGCCCGGCTTGCCGTGGACGGCATCCATGAAAAGCTGCTTGGTTTTTTCGCTGTACTCCCAGGCCATCGTCTTCTATCTCCGAATCCTCCCGCCGCAACCGAGGGCGGAACAATGATGATGCAGTCAGAACGCCACACGGAATTCTACCTCTCGGAGTAGGCATTCGTCCACCGGCAGGCGTGGTCTGACGGTCGAGTTGCCCAAGAAACGGGCGTGAGAGCACGGGATTTCCGTCGAAGACACTCGGTTGGCCCTGCGGAACCGGGCGGCTTGTCTCGGCCCTGGTTCTGGCCTGGATTATTCAGGACGCCGGCGATTCTCTCGCCGTGTGCGAAGTACCAGGCCGAAGCGCCCGCGAGGAAAAGTCGTTGCGCACCTCTCGCTTGCGCTTCGGGTTGGTGTCCGGCCCGTGAATATCCGGACTAGCGGGTGTTTCGCCTCGCCACGCGGAGCTGTTCGCGTGCCCGGCGGATCGTTTCGTCTCGCAGGGCCATCCCCTCGGGGGTATGGGCTGGTTCGCCGCGAGCCATATCGAGTTCCTCCTGGACGAAGAATTCGTCGATTTCGTCGGCCGCGACGGCCCGTTCGGTCAGTAGGGAAACGACATTGTTGATGACTTCGACGAAGCCGTTTTCGATGTAGTATCGCTCGGTTTTGCCGGCGCACGTGATGCGCAACTCGCCGACCCCCAGACGCGCGATCAGGGGCGCCCGACCGGGCGCGATTCCCAGCTCGCCGTCGTCGAGCGCCACCGCCACGAAATCGGCGAATGTCTCTCGGACGGTTTGTTCGGGCGTGACGACATAACAGTGCAGCGCGGGCATCGTTAGTACCCCATTTGCCGGGCTTGTTCGGCGGCTTGTTCGATCGCGCCGACGTACATGAAGGCTTGCTCGGGCAGATGGTCCCACTTTCCGTCGGCGATTTCCTCGAAACTGCGAATTGTGTCTTCCAGTGGGGTGACTTCGCCCGGTTTGCCCGTGTACACCTCGGCGACCAAGAACGGTTGCGAGAGGAACCGTTCCATTCGCCGTGCCCGATGCACGACGAGCTTGTCTTCTTCGCTCAGTTCGTCGATGCCGAGAATGGCGATGATGTCCTGCAACTCTCGGTAGCGTTGGAGGGTCACCTGGACGCGTCGGGCGACCGTGTAATGCCGCTTCCCGACATATTGAGGATCGAGGACGCGGCTCGACGACGCGAGTGGATCGACAGCCGGATAGATTCCCTTTTCGGAAATGGCCCGTTCGAGATAAATGAACGCATCGAGCTGGCCGAAAGCCGCGGCGGGGGCGGGATCGGTTGGGTCATCGGCCGGAACGTAGACGGCCTGGACCGACGTGATGGCGCCCTTGTTCGTCGACGTGATCCGTTCCTGCAACGCGCCCATCTCGGTGGCCAAGGTCGGTTGATAGCCCACGGCCGATGGCATCCGGCCGAGCAGTGCCGACACCTCGCTGCCGGCTTGCGAGAAACGGAAGATGTTGTCGATGAACAGCAGCACGTCGGTGACCGGCGAATCGCGAAAATACTCGGCCATGGTCAGCGCGGACAGGGCGACGCGCAGCCGCGCGCCGGGCGGCTCGTTCATTTGGCCGAAGACCATGCACGTCTGGTCCAGAACGCACCGATCGGTCTGGCCGATCTTGGCTTCCTGCATTTCGAGCCAAAGGTCGTTGCCCTCGC
>DOEZ01000529.1 GCA_003532715.1 Planctomycetaceae bacterium | reverse complement strand
GATAACTCCCACGTCCATGGTCCTGACCGAACTGGCCGTCCGGCGCGAGTTGATCTGGTCGGGACCATGGACGTGGGAGTTATCGCTCGATGGACGGCCCCTTTCGCCCGTCTCGGAGTGGGACGAGTCGTGTTGGGTTTCCGACGACGATGCCGATTTTCTGGAACTCGAAATCGAACTGACCGAAGGCGTGCGCATCCAGCGGCAGATGGTGATGGCCCGCGACGATCAGTTCCTCTTGGCGGCCGACGTCATTCTGTGCTCGCGGCCCGGCCAAATCGACTATCGCGCCTGCCTGCCTTTGATTGCCCACATCGAGGCCGAGGAGTCGTCCGAGACGCGGGAAATCCGCCTGGTTGGTCGACGACGCGCGGCCGTCGTGTTGCCGCTGGCGCTTCCCGAGTGGCGATGCGACGAGCGCATCGGCGCGCTCCGACGAACCAACGACGGCCTGGAACTGCGACAGAAGACGACGGGCAGCGCGATGTACTGCCCCCTCTGGTTCGATCTCGACGCGCGCCGAGCGTCAAAACCGTTGACGTGGCGTCATCTGACCGTGGCCGAATCGCTCGAAACCCAACCACCGGACGTCGCGGCGGGCTATCGCGTCCGCGTCGGCGACGAACAATGGCTGGTCTACCGGTCGCTGGCCAACCGGGCGAATCGGACCCTGCTGGGACACAATCTGTCGAGCGAAATGCTCGTCGCCCGGTTCGACGCGGACGGCGAAGTCGAAACCATGGTCGAAACCGAGTAGGGTGGCGTCTCTGCTTTAAGTACGTCCACCCTTGGTGCGTCTACCGTCGGCGCCACTGTCATCCTGCCAGCGCCCTGTTGAGCGTGATTGCCGAACAGAAGCACTGGCGAAACGCCAGTGGCGCCCATTTCGAGCCAGGCCCTACGGCATGGGCTCCATCCCTTGCGTGGCCATCTTTGATACGGCACCGAGCACCTTGAGGATGCCCTGCTCGAACTCGATCCGCTGCCGCATTCCGTTGGCGACCGGCTCGACCGTCATCAAGACGTGGTTGTCGCTGCCGGCCTGTTCGAGCATTCCCGCCACCATCTCCATCTGGAGCTTGGCTTCCTCGCTCGGGACAACCTTGCCGATGAAACGGACCAAGGGTGTCACGGCCAGCGACATGCGGCTTGGCGGAACGGTCGCGGCGGCGGCCGACTTCGAGGCGCCCAGCGCCGCCTTCAGCTTGGTCATCGCGTCGCGGCCGATCGCCACGTAAACACCGTCGTCGCTCGTGCCGACGACCGCTTCGACCGTCTCGCCGATCAGCTCGACCATCGTCTCGCGGTTGTCGACCGGCGGAACCGGCATGCTGAACGTGTGCAGCGCGACGCCCTCGAACTCCGCCGCGTTAAGCTGGATCATCGACGCCAATTCGGGCGACTCGGCGACGGCCAACTCGAGCATCTCCTTCAGCGTCGCTTCGAGCTTCTTGCCGTCGACGATCAGGCTGCGGACGACCACGGCCGCCTTGTCGGCGTCGAGCCACAACGACGCGCCCAGGTCCGTCTTGCCCCCCTCGACCGTCTTCGTCGCAATCGCGACCAACTCGCCGATCACCTTCTTAACCTTGGCGAGTTGCTCCTCGGGCAGATCCTGGTTGGCCAATTCGGCGACGAATTGCTCGTGCGCGCCCTTGATCGCCTCCACTGTCCGCGTGATATCGTCTTCCGACATGGTCGCGACCGATTGCAGTGTTAGCGTCGCCTCGGGCACGTAGAAGCCGCTCATCCGGCTGGGCGCCGGCTTCGCCCGGGCCAAATCTTCGGCCGTTTGCGTGCCGGGCACCGCCGTGACTTCGACATCGAGATAGGTCTTGCCCGCGGCGTCGTTGACGGCCATTCCCAGCGTGATCGCGTCGATCTCGTTGGCCATCCGCTTGATCTGCTCGACTGCCTGCTGCATCTGGGCTGCCGCCGCCTGGTTCGGACTCTGCATCGCCGCCATCTGGAACATGAACTCGAGTTGCTGCACGAACGTCTCGCGCAACGTTTCGGGAATGTCCTTCACAATCACCCGCAAGGCGATGTCGTACTTCGTTTCGGTGCCGCCCAACCACGCCAGTGGGTCGCTGGGCATGTCGCCCAGTTGATCCTTCTTGTTCGTCACAAAGGCCCACGTCCCGATCTGTTTCGCGTGAAGCTCCATCGGGGCGTCGGGCAGAACGATCTGCACCGCGCCGTCGGCGCCGTCCTTGGTCTCCATGCCCGCCTCGTTCAATACGGCCAACAGCTTCTTCGCGTCGGTGACCGGAATGAACAGAACCACCGTGGGCTCCTCGGTCGGATTCGTCGGATTGGCGAACAAGGCCGCCCCCCAGGGCCGCGTCTTGTCCAAGCCATCGAGACCCTTCCCTTGCGTCGCCGCCGTCAAGAATCCCTCGGCCACCTTCGCCAGATCGGGGTTGTCGCCGAGCTTCCCAACGTAGTCGACGTCCGACATCAAGGGGTCGTGGCCCGAAAACGAGATCGTCGCCATCGGCTTCGATAGCTCGGCCATCGCCGGTTGCGACGCCCCGAACACAACAACGCCCAGCAACGCCGCGGCGAGAAGAGTCAGTACTTGGTTTCTTTTCACGATCCGGTCTCCTATTCGAGAGAAAATGAACAAACGGCGGGCCGGCCGTCGGCATGCACTGCCGACGCCGGGGCGTGGGGTTCTCACTGCCGCCCACATAACGGTCTCAACAAACCGGCTCCCCTTCGCGAGGCGCGCGACAACGTCGCGACCCGCAGCGTAAGCCAATAACTACGGCAATCATAGCTGCGCGCGAACCCGGGGGCCAGTGTTTCGGCCAAGAACCTTCGGAAAAACCCACCCAGATCACCCCGCCACCCGCCCCAGCCCCGATTATTCGCGACGCGCATACCAACCCGAAGCGCAAGCGAGAGGTGCGTAACGACTTATCGTCAACCGCGACTTCGGCCGACACACCACCCACCGCGGCAATACTCGCGCTTCGGGCTAGTGTGGGTAACCTGCGTGATCCGGCTAGTACCCGGCACCCAGAGTGCCCAACACCGGGGCGATCAACCGGAGAACCCCCTCTTCCAGCTCCAGTGAAATGCGGATACCTCGTTCGGCGGGTTCAGCCGACAGGCGGATATGGTCCTTGCCGGGCGATTGCTCCAGAACGGCCGTGTCGCGTACGATCGCGTCCTCGGCGGACCTATCTGTCAGGCTGGCAATCACTCGAAGCCCCTCCGTCAGTGCCCACGAGCACTCGAGCGGACGCGGCGCGGTCGTCCCCTCCGCGGCGCGCGATGCGGCCAGGATCCTCTTGAGTGCATTGCGACCATCGTATCCTCCGGCGAAGTACAAGTGTCGCGTGCCGATGCCAAACGTCAGTTCGAGCTCGTCACCGAACCACCGTGTCAACATCTCGCGATCCTCGGCGACCTGTGTAACCTCGGAAATCGGCCGCGACAGCCTTTGCAGACGGACTTTGCCGTGGCGATCCTCGACTGTTTCGACGCCGACGTTCACGCCGGGATAGCATTCGGCAAGCGCGGCGGCGAGCTGTTCGGCTTGCGCTGTCCGTCGTTCGCTCGGCTCCATGCCGACGGCCGCGACCACTGCCATCCGATCGCCGCGAGGAATCAACCCCACATGCCCTTCAAAACGCTCCGAGGTCGGCAGATTGTCGGCCAGGTCGAAGAGACTCAATGCCAGTCGCCGGTCGAGTTCCGACCGCTCGGGACGCGCCGACCGCTCGACGTCGCGTAGAGCCTCCGCCCTAAACGTGTCGAGCGTGGCTTGCAGCGCGTTGCGCGCCGGTTGCGACAGGACGGACGACCACGAACAGAAGTTGACCGTCGCGGCGTCGCGCAACTGAGGCGCGATCGATTCGTCCGGAGCCCGGTCGGCGTACTCGCTCCATCGCCGCGCGACCGAAGTCCCCTCCTTCGGCGTCAGCAGAACCTCGGCCGTCAGCCGTCGAACCGAACGGTCCAACACAAGCCCGACCGTCACCTCGTCCATTTCGGTCAGTGCCGTTTTCGTCATTCCGGATGCCAACCGGCCGGCTGTCCGCCGGCCCGCATGGGTCGCTTCGTCTTCGCCCGGCCGGCGAACGGCCTGTTCGGCGACGACCCCATCGACCTGGGCCAAAATCAAGTCGCGAAGCGTCTGGGGCACGCGCGCCACGTGCAGCCGAACGGCCACGTCGTACTTCTTCGGTAACTCGCCCGCCAGCGCCAGCGGGTCGGCCGGCGCGCGTCCGATTGTAGCCGGATCGAGGGCGACCACGGCCCAATCGCCGCGCCGCGCCACATAGACCGCCTGGCCGCCGGACAGCGTGATCTTGTACACCCCCCGGTCGGTGCTGATGTTGGCGGTCAACGGTCGCACCACGTCGAGCAGTGCGTCAAGATCGTCGACCGGCAGGCAGACGTAGGCCGTGAATAAGGGTCCGACGGGGATCAACGCCGCCACCCAAGGCCGCGTCTTGTCGAGCCCGGCCAGACCCTGATTCGCCGTGGCGATCTTGAGCATGGCCTCGAGTCCCTGGGCCAGGTCGGGGCTGCCCGAAAGCTCGCCGATCATGGCCACGTTTTCGTGCCACTGGTCGTAGCCGGCCAACGAAACGACGGCGATCGGCGCGGCTGATTCAGGCTCCTGGGCCGCGATCGCCGCCACGCTCGCGGCGAGCGTCGCGACAATCGCCAAGAACGCGCAGCGGTACGATGAAATCGGCAGTTTGATCATGGGGAATTCTCGTGGAAGCAGAGCCTGTGATCCGCCAAACGCCCCCGGCGAAGAGCCGTTTCCGCGGGAAACGCTACCGCTCGCGGTAGGTAATTCGACCTTTGGTGAGGTCGTAGGGAGAGAGTTCGACGTGGACCTTGTCGCCCGGCACGATGCGGATGAAGTGCTTCCGCATCTTGCCCGCCACGTGGGCAATAACCGAATGTCCGCCGTCCAATTGGACGCGAAACCGTGTATTCGCGAGGGCTTCGGTGACAACCCCCTCGACTTCAAGAGCTTCTTCCTTTTTCGTCATTGTCCTTTTCAACCCGCGCCGGCCGGCACTTCTGACCCATGAGAAACCGAGAAACAACATACCCACGGTAGTCCATCCTAGCAGGTTCCGCCTCCCCGTCCAGCCCCCCCGCTCAGTAGGTTCCATCTGCCGGATGGGACCTGCGAACCTTAACAACGTCCCCACCCCCAATATGTCCCGCCAAGTAACGAATAACAGTGCAACCCCAACCGCATCCA
>DOEZ01000355.1 GCA_003532715.1 Planctomycetaceae bacterium | reverse complement strand
AAGCTCTATTTCGATAAGCGGCTCTCGCACGACGGAACCGCCTCGTGCGCGACGTGCCACGACATCACGCGGGGGCTGACCGACCAGTTGCCCACGTCAGAGGGAATACGCAAGCAGTTCGGCAAGCGTAACGCCCCAACGACCTTTAACGTCGCCTTGCTGCACATCTTCTTCTGGGACGGCCGATCACCCGATCTCGAACACCAAGCTCGCCAGCCGATCCTCAACCCGGTCGAGATGGGCATGCCCGATGAAGAGACGGCCCTCAACGCGATCAAGGACGATCCCGAGTACCGGAAGATGTTCAAAGAGGCCTACGGGCGAGACGTCAACTACGAGGACGTCGGACGAGCCATTGCCGCGTTCGAGCGGACGTTCGTCTTCCTCGATTCGCCCTTCCGACGGTACCTTCGCGGCGACGACGACGCGATCTCGGCCGACGCGAAAGCCGGATGGGCGCTGTTCAACGGAAAAGCACGCTGCGTGAGCTGCCACCACATGAACCCGTCAAACCCGCTGGGCACCGACAACCGATTCCACAACGTGGGCGTGTCGGCACGACACCAGGATTTCGAGAAGTTGGCCGTCGACGCGCTCAAGGCCCTGAAGGACGACCCGTCGGAACAGAAACTCGACGAGTTGGCCGTCGGAACCGACCTGAGCGAACTGGGTCGCTTCATGGTGACGCAAAATCGGGCCGATATCGGCTCGTTCCGCACGCCCCAGATTCTGAACATCGGCATCACGCAGCCGTACATGCACGACGGTTCCATGGCGACCTTGTGGGACGTGATGGACCACTACAACAAGGGCGGCGAGGCGAATCCATTCCTCGACGGCGGCATGGAGCCGTTGGCGCTGACCGAACAGGAAATTGACCAGGTCGTGGCCTTCCTCTTCACGCTCACCGACGATCGTTTCGCCGAGGAGAACCAACGCGAATTCGATCTCCAAAGGGCCCAATCGCGCAAGGAGCGCACCTTCCGCGACGACGAGATGGCGTTCCGCCGCAAGCTGGGATTCGAGGATCGCATCTCGGACCAGGCAACCGACAAGTCAGAGAAAGGAGCGAAGTGACATGGCTACGCACAAAAGCGTCGAAACGAAGTACATGGAACAGCGCGCTGAGCTGTTTCGCGGACTCACGAATCTCGACCGCCGCTCCTTCCTGAAGGTGTCGGCGGCCGCGATGGGCGCGGCGGCCGGTCTGGCCGCGCCGTTCTCGTTCACCCCCGTCACTGTCGCCCAAGAACCGGGCGAAGGCGGATCGGCCGCCGGCGAATCGTTCCGCTTCGCCTACATCTCCGACTCGCACCTCTACGAGAAGCACATCAACGACCGCTTCGCGCGGGCATTGATGCGCGCGGTCGACGACGTGAACAACCTGGACCCCCAGCCCGACTTCGTCTTCTACGGAGGCGACCTTGCCCAATTGGGCCAGGTGAAGGAGTTGGAACTGGGCGCCGAAATCCTCTCGAACGTCAAAGCCCCCTTGAAGATCATGGTCGGCGAACACGACTGGTATCTCGACATGGGCGAGAAGTGGCAAGAGCTGTACGGCGAACCGACGTACTCCTTCGACCACAAGGGCGTCCATTTCGTCGTGCTCAATAGCGTCGTCGAGGAGGATTTCTGGACCGCGCGCGGCATGTCGCCCATGGAACGCATGAAAACGGTCGCCGGACTAGACAATGGCCTCCAGAGTTCCTTCACCGTCGGCGAAAAGCAGCGCGAGTGGCTCGAAAAGGACCTGGCGGGCCTGGCCGACGACGCGAAGGTGATCGTCTTCTCGCATTCGCCTCTCTACAAGCTGTATAAGCCGTGGAACTTCTGGACCGACGACGCCGACGAAGTCCAGGCAATTCTCCAACGATTCAAGCACGTCGTCGTAATTCACGGGCACACGCATCAGATACTTCTGAACCGCATCGGCAACATCTACTTCCATGGGATGCTCGCCACGGCGTGGCCTTGGCCCTACGCGCCCGAGGGAATGCCCGAGCTGACCATCGAAATGACCCGGCCCGACCCGTTCAATTCGACCGACGGTTGCGGCAACGGCGAGGTCGCGGTCCATCCCGATGCCCTGGTGGACATGGTGTACAACCTTTGGAACCGCAACCCGATCACCGTCCAATCGACCTATCTCGGAAGTTGGGGAAAGAAGGACGTGCCCCCGGCGCCCAATCGCCCAAGCTATTGATCGTCCATGCCTCGCGCCAGAAGGTGGACGACGATTCCGATAGCCATACCAATCACAAAGGGAGATAAACCATGAAACGGTTCATTCGTCATCGCGCGGGCGTCATGGCCGGCGCGTGTTGCTTCTGTTTGGTCGTTGTCTTCGCCGGTTGTGAGCAGCGGCCAAGGGAGACCGGACGTGACACGGCCTCGACGCAGGCCGGCGGCGACGCCAAGGCGGCGGCCGGCGTCGCCGAGGAGTTGTCGTGCGACGGAACGACCAAGGTCGAGTTGCCCGCCGACATGACGGGCCAGGCTCGTGCCGACGAACTGTTGTCGCAATGGCGTCAGAGCCATCCCGGCCGCGACTGGGTGGCCCACGCCCGCGAGGCGCACGCCCTGATTCCGCCCGCCGACAATTCGGACGTTTTGAAAGGCGACCAGGGCAAAGACCACGCCTACGGGACCTTCACCGAGACCGACATCCTGATTTGGGCTCGCGAGACCGAGAAGTTCGTCGCCGAGGGGTCGCGAATCTTCCACGACGCCGACGCCTTGGGCAGCACCGTGGCCACGTCGTGCGACATGTGCCATCCTCACGCGTCGAATACGCACCCCGAAACGTATCCCAAGTATCAGACCCAAATGGGCCGCGTGGTGCTGCTTCGCGACATGATCAACTGGTGCATCGAGAACCCGGTGCGAGGCGAGAAACTCGACCCCGACAGCCCCGAAATGCGAGCCCTCGAAGCCTACATCACCTCGCAACGCAAGGGCGTCGAAATGAACTACGGGAAGCACTGATTCGTGCCAACCGTTCACCGGGGACTGTCCCGATTTTCGCGGCACAAAGGACCGTTAGCCCAATCGGTCAACCGTTCCGCCGCGAAAATGGGACGGTCCCCTCCGAGTGCCGTGGAGTGTGCCACTGCTTGCCGCAAGAGGGGTTGCCTTTGGAGCGTGGACAGCACTGCTTGCGACCGTCGCGGACCGCAAACCTATCCGGCAAGCAGTCCCGCAGACAAGTTCAACAGTGACCGGCGACTTCGCAAGCAGTGGCACACCGTGATACACAACCCGGGATAGCCGGGTTGTCGCACCATCACGACCGAGGGCGGTCGGCTTCGTCGCTCGGCTGCCGCGCGAGCTATTCGGCCAGTAGCAAGTCGACGGCCAGCGCCGTGTTGCCGAACACTCCTCTGTCTTCTCGCTCGCCCGACCGGCGACGCACCAGCGCGTGGAACCAGACTAGACGCTGGCGTTCCAACGTCGGCGGGTCGTCCTGCCCAGCGCCGTATTGCGCGACCAACGCCGCATCGCAAGCCGCGGCGGCTTGTCGCGGGGTTGCTTCGTCGACCAACGCGCCCATCAGCATGGGCGAGGCCCGCTCGGCTCGGCTGACTGGTTGAATCGGCTGGCGAGCCGAGGACACACTGCCTACCGGCAACGGGCCAATAAACGGACTCACATCAGCAACCACCTCGACGGGCGTCACGACGGGCGACAAAGGCTCGCTCGGCATCGCTTCGCCCGGCGGCGGCAGCGTCATCCCAAAATGAGCCGCCAGAATGGCCGCGTCGATGGCATTGACCATCCCGTCGTTGTTGAAATCGCCGTCGGCCCAGGTCATGTTCGACTTGCCCCAGTTGCTGGCCAGGATCTTGGCGTCAAACTGGTTGATCACTCCGTCGTTATTGGCGTCGCCAGGAAGTCGCGATGGTGACGGACTCCCAAGGTTCCGCAGCACCGAGATCGTGTTGGACTCTGCGTTCGTCGTGACGAGATCCACCCGGCCGTCGCCATCCACGTCGGCCGCCGTCACGCTCGTTGGAACACTCCCAACCAAGAAGTCGACCCGGGCAGCAAGCATCCCGTCGCCCAGGTTCCACAGGACCGAAACCGTGTTGAACCCCGAGTTCGCGGTGACGAGGTCGACCCGGCCGTCGCCGTCCACGTCGGCTGACATCACGCTTCGCGGAGCACCCCCGACGGCATAGTCTACCCGGGCAGCGAATGTGCCGTCGCCCTGGTTCCGAAGAACCGATATCGTGTGGGAGTTGAAGTTCGCCGCGACCAAGTCCACGCGGCCGTCGCCATCCACATCGGCCGCCGTCACGCTCATTGGACAACCCCCAACCGAGAAGTCTACTCGGGCGGCAAACGTGCCGTCGCCCTGGTTCCGTAGCACCGAAACCGTGTTGGAGCCGTAGTTCGCCGCAACAAGATCCACCCAGCCGTCGCCGTCCACGTCGGCCGCCGTCACGCATTGAGGACCGCTTCCCACCGTATAGTCTACCCGGGCGGCGAACGTGCCGTCGC
>DOEZ01000222.1 GCA_003532715.1 Planctomycetaceae bacterium | reverse complement strand
TCCAACGCCATCGTCATGGCCAAAGACCTCGGCACGGTCGGCATCGGCGCCGGGCAGATGAGCCGCGTCGACTCGACCCGCCTGGCGATCGAGAAGGCGCAGCTCGACCTGCAGGGGGCGGTCGTCGGCTCCGACGCCTTCTTCCCCTTCCCCGACTCGATCGAGCGGGCGGCCGCGGCCGGCATCGGCGCGATCATCCAACCCGGCGGATCACGCAACGATCAGGCCGTTGTCGACGCCTGCAATCAACACGGGCTGGCCATGCTATTCACCGGTCGGCGGCACTTCCGACATTAGACCAGATGGTTCCCCATCCCACAGTAGCCCGAAGCGCAAGCGAGGACGGTGAACCCTCCCATCCTCGCTTGCGCTTCGGGCTAGTATCTCGTAGACTGCACATGATTGATTAGCGTGGTGAATTATCCGGATCAGAGGCCCTTGGCAGGGCGATCTTATTCCACCGCCGAGGCGCGGAGAGAGGGCGACACTGTCTCGGGTCGCTGTGTGCGCGCAAAAAAATAGCCCGCTAGGTGTCTGTCAGGTGTCGACGCCTAGCGGGCTTCCATCACGGGGTAAGCCTGACGCCTCGTGTGATGGCCCTGTCGGAGCGAGGTCGGCGAGGCAGCCGATCACTTCGTCCCGACAATTGAATTGTAGGTCACGAAAACCAAAAGGGAAGTTCTTGACCCCATTTTTTGCGAAGTACTGGTTTTCGGCGGGCGGACGGCTTGCGCATCTGCGCCAGACAGGGTAAATGGCTTGCCCGTCCTTGTTGGCGCTGTCTTTCACGCATCCACCGGTCCCGTGGGGTGGGGCGATGAGCAGCCGCAGTGGTATCAGGCAGAACCAGAAAGCACTCGACGGCTGCTCATCGCCCCACCTACATGCCGAGAATCTCCACTTCGCCCGGCGCGAAACCCGACGAGAGCACTTCTATTTGACTTCCTTCGGCTCGGACCAACACGACAGCCAGCTCCGGGCGTGCTTCGCAGAAGGCCATGGCTCGATCCGCCCCTAGCACGAACAGGGCGGTCGATAGCCCGTCGGCCAGGACCGCGCTGGACGCGACAACCGTGGCCGAAAGGAGCCCCTCGGCCGGTTCACCCGTTCGTGGATCGAGGATATGGCTGTATCGCCGTCCCCGAAANNCCGACGGTCCAGCCGGTGGATCGGGCGGCGACGGGCCGTGCTTTCGACCCGCGGGCCAACACGCTGCTCTGCCCGCCGTGGATCATGAAATCCTCGATGCCGCGTTCCGCGAGAATGGCCTCACATCGGTCCAGAGCATATCCCTTGCCGATCGCGCCGAGGTTGATCTGCATTCCCGCGACGCCGAGACGCACGGTTTGGCCGTTCGGGTCGAGTTTGAGCTTGTCGGACCCGACTCGCGACCGGGCTTCGTCGAGTTGTTCGATCGTCGGAATCGTCCCCTTGTGTCGCGAGAATCCCCAGACTTCCGAAAGGGGCCCGGCCGTGACGTCCAAAGCGCCGTCGGTCTCGCCGTGCAGGCGCGCGGCGAGTTCGAGCAATTCGAACAGATCGGCATCAATCGGCAGCGGCTCCAATTGGGCCAACTGGTTAACCCGGCTCACCGCGCTGGTCGCGCGAAAATACGAGAGTTGCTCTTCGATCCGATCGACCTCATCGAGCGCGGCCAATGCGGCCGCGGTCGCCTCGGGGTACTGCCCCGCATTGAAGAACAACTCGAACTCGGCGGCCATGGCCTTGCGACCGACTCGCAGAATGCCCACGTCGGCCGAAGCGGTATCGCCCTCGGCGGAAATCGGCTCANNCGAGTCGGCCGGCGATCGCGTCGCGCGCCGCCGAGCCTCGCAGGAAGTCGCGGCGTGTCGGTTTGTGTTTAGTCATTGAACGGACTACCGTTCTTGCAGTTCGGCCAGCATCCCAAGGTCGATCATTTCGGCCAGACCGGCGTCGGCCATTTCGCGGCCCGACACGTATCGCCCCGGCACGGCCCACCGACGGATCTGTTCGAGCGACGTGCCAAACAGGTCGGCGAGAAACTGGTCCATTTCCGATTCGAGCAAGCCGAAATGACGCGCCCACTCGGCCGCCTCGACCAGGGCGACGTTCTCTTCGCTCTGCCACTTCATGGGATGAAACAACAGCACGCTCATCGGTGTGACCAGCCGCCGGCGGCACGCGGCGAACGGCCACAACGCGGCCGATGCGCACTCACCGACGACGACGCCCGTGGCGTCCAATCCTCGAAGCCGGAGAATCGACGCCAACGCGACGGCGGCATAGGCGCTGCCGCCGAGGGAATCGAAATAGAGCACACACGAACCGCCCGGCTCGACGCCAAGCAGTTTGTCGAACAGGTCGGCCTCATTCTCGGTCATATCGCCGACGAACGGAATCTCGACGGGGCCCTCGGGCTGGTTTTCTTCCATGAGATGTCTCGCTCCGGATTGTGTAACGTGGTCTTGCCCCATTTCAGCAGAAAATCGGCGTGGTGGCAAGTTGGGGGATGGGAGATGGGGAGGACGGATTTGGAGATTTGGGGATTGCAAAGAGAGGCGAGACTGTGCGGATGAGTTCCGTGCGTTGAGTCGATTCGCATCCATTCGCGGTTGAATCATTCAGCACAGCACGACGGTTGCTAGGCCAAGGTAATAGAACAGCGTGGCGATGTCGGTGATGGCCAGGACGATCGGGCCCGAGGCGATTCGCGGGTCGCGTTGGATGGCGCGCAGGGCGACCGGGACGGACAGACCGAACACGGCGGCCGTCATGACCGAAAGCGTGATGCTTGCAGAAATGACGAGGGCCACCTCGGCCGCTCGTTGCCATGCCTCGTGTTGCCAAGCCAGCGAGGCAAGTCCCACGACCGACCCGCAGGCGAGCCCCAGCAAGACTCCGATAAGCACCTCGCGGCGGAGACGGCGAACGGCCTCGTTCCACGGCGTTCCGCCCAGGTCGTGAATCTGGACGGCCAGCGTCAGCGATTGCACGCTCACGCTTTCGGCCAGAGCGAGGACTATGGGGATAAACATCGCCAGCACGATCACCTCCGCCAACACGTCCTCGAACAGGCCGGCCAGCACGGCGCAAGCCAGCCCGCCGGCAATGTTGCAGATCAGCCAGGGAAACCGCCTTCGAAAGGCGACCGGGACCGACGCCTGCTGGACCTGGGCCAGATGCACGCCGATAAGCTGGAAAATGTCCTCGTTCTCCTCGCGCCGGATCAAGTCGGAGATTTCGTCGGTATACATCTCGACGTCCAGGACGCCAACGATGCGGCCGCGGCCGTCGACGATCGGCAACGCCAGGAATCGATGCAGGATGAAGAATTCGCACGCCTCGAGAAGCGTGGCCGTTTCGGGAATGGCGACGACGTGCGGCTCCATGATGTCGGCAAGCGGCGTACTCGGCGGGTTGAGCAACAGTCGCCGCGTGGGAATCACGCCCTGGAGACGATCTTCGTCGTCGACCACATAGAAGTAGACGATGCGGCCTTCGACGCGGCTGCCTTGAACGCGCCGCAGCCCGTCGCCCACCGTCTCGCCGGCCAGAAGGCGGACGAAGTTCTGATGGGCGTGTTTGACCGCCGGGTCGCCCAGGTGATGATCGGAAACGATTTTTGCCATCCGTGCTACTCGCTTCGCCGCCGAAATGCCTTTGTGATCGCTTGCCGATTCTTGTTAGGGTGCTCGTCCGCGTCGGCACGTCTCCAGTGCTCAAATCACCTTGGGCTTGGTCGGGGGGCGCGCTCCCTTACGGTCGGGGTTCGGCTTTTTGGTCCGGTCGCTTGCCCTCGATGGGCACGAGTTCTCGCACCCAGANNTATTGAATGCTGATCGGCAGGCGGTCGGCGTGCGGTGTGTATTTCGGCGGTATGTGCCAGGCCGTCGCCCCCTGAAGCTCGAAATGATTCTGGATCACCACGCCGTTGTGCAGCACGGTAATGGCGGCGGGTTGCTCGACCGTGCCGTCGGCGGCGAACCGCGGCGCGCGAAAGAGGATGTCGTACGACTGCCACTCACCGGGCGGCCGGCAGGCATTGACCATGGGCGGCGATTGCTTGTAGATCGCCCCGCACTGGCCGTCGTAATACGTCTCGTTGTCGTACGAATCGAGAATCTGTACTTCGTAGGCATTCATCATGTAGATACCGCTGTTGCCCCGATCCTGGTCGGTTCCCTCGGCACTGGCCGGCGCGGCCCATTCGACGTGGAACTGGCAGTCGCCAAAGGCCTGTTTGGTTGAGATGCCGTTTGTCCGCGCCGTGGCGACGCCATCCTCGACGAGCCACTTCTCGCCGCCGTTCCATTGCGAAAGATCCGTGCCGTCGAACAGCACGACGGCGTCGACCGGCGGACCGCCCACCGGGCCCGGATCGACCACGGGTGGTTCGTTCCAAACAATACCGCTTTTCCATTCTCGGCCGCAGGCAACACCAAGCACGCCAACGACCATGAGAAAGGCAAAACCAATTGAAATGCGACGAATACGGCGGGACGACAGTCGGATGGGGTTCATGGCGGGTGGTCCTCGTGAGGTTGGGGAACTACAAACGGTGGGAGCCCATTATTATACCAAGTTCTCGGTTCTTCTACGAGTCGGTGAAACATCGGGCCGCCTGCTCCGACAGCCTCGCGACCCACGGGAGCGACAAATAGGCCACCGCCCAAAGGGGCAGGATGCCGACCCGCATCATCAGCCGGTCGATCGTAGTCGGTTCCGTCGGACGGCGGCAAAGGATGGCGGCGGTGGTCGCCACCTGCGCCACCATCGCCGCGCAGTAGGCATTCAACGCATTGCCGCGACCGACAACAAGCATGGCAATCGCCAGCAGCACGCCCTGCAGCAAGAGCCCTTGCCAAAGAGCGGCAAAGGCCGAATCGGCAACGTGAATCTTACGCATTGTCTCCGTGCCCTCGGTGACTCCGTGGTGATTGCTTCATGTCAAATCCTTCGCCGCGCCGCTACCAGTTCTCGGCCAGAAGCTCGAAATGGGCCTGGGGATGGGCGCACGCGGCGCAGGCCGCCGGCGCTTCGGTTCCCTCGTGCAGATAGCCGCAGTTCAGGCACCGCCAGACGACCGGTTCCGCCTTCTTGAAGACGGTTCCGGCCTCGACATTGGCCAACAGCCCGAGGAATCGTCGCTCGTGTTGTTTCTCGGAGATGGAAACCGCCTCGAACACCTTGCCGATCGACTTGAAACCTTCTTCTTCGGCCGTCTTGGCGAAGGCCGGATATAGGTCGGACCATTCTTCGTGCTCGCCGTGGGCCGCCGCGCGCAGATTCTCGGCCGTCGTGCCGATCACCCCGGCCGGAAACGCCGCGACGATCTCGACCTCGCCCCCTTCGAGGTATTTGAAGAAACGCTTGGCGTGTTCCTTCTCCTGGTCGGCCGTTTCTTCGAAGATGCGGGCGATCTGGACGAAGCCTTCCTTCTTGGCCTGTCCGGCGTAATAGGTGTATCGATTCCGCGCCTGCGATTCGCCGGCAAAAGCGGTCAACAGGTTGCGTTCGGTCTTCGAGCCCGACATGTCCATGGATTTGCTCCTTGTGGTTCTCGTGAAAGCCCGTGGCACGTTCGCCAAGTGAAATGCGCGAAAGTACCGTTCGGGGAAGTAAATAATGGCGGACGTAGGAAGGATGTGGCTCTGCCTAGATCAGCATCCGGAAACAGACACCCGTAGAACTAACAGAACGGCCGCCGGCGTGCAAGGGAGTGGCACACCCCTCCACTTCGGCATGGTACACCGAAAGGCCGGTTCACTCTATTGATGTTAATCTAGGAAGACTTGTTGGATCAGTAGGAAAAAATGGGGAAAAACATGAGGGTTGCGTAACCTGTTTGGCCGAATATACCGTTGAACCCTTAAAATTTGACAGGCCGATCGATCAACCGGCGGAACCGACGATCGCTCGATCCCGGGGGATTATTCCATGCGAAATACGCTGATTCTCTTGGCCCTGGTTGGATTGCTCACCGCCGGCGTTGGATGCCGGATGTGTGCCGATCCCTATGACTATTGCGGGCCAACCTACGCCGGCCCGTGCGGTCCGGTTGGCTGCGATCCACTCGCCCGGTCGGGCTCGGTTCTTTCGCCGCCCCTTTATGGGGGTAGTGGGCAGGAAACGGTCATCGGTGCCGAGTCGCTCGAAATGGGCACTCCGCTCGAGCCGATTCCGTCAACCGGCGAGGAGATCGTCCAACCCGCGCCGCGAGTCAGCGACGCCCGCGCCAAGAAGCTTCCGGCGCCGCCCGCCGCGCGTGCGTCCGGCGTGCAATATCGATAAGGCGTTTCTTGGTGAATTGGTGAATCCGGCCGAGCCTTCCTCCGGCGTGAAGGACCACGCGACCGAATTGTTCGCGGTCGTCGATGCTTGCTGGCGGCGAACCGTCGAGACGCTGTGCCGGTCGGTCCGTCACGCCTCGCCGCCGTCTCTCGGCGCGACGGCGACCGAATGGGTCGAGGAGACCGTCTTTCTCGCCGCTTGCCGCCGACGCGGACTGCTCAGCGACGTTTCGCGCGAGTCGTCGCGCAATGTCGCCCGCGATGTCGCCGTCAAGCGGCTCGGGCTGTCGCTCTTTCAGGTCTATCGCGATCGACAGCCCGGCGACAGCCTCCCGGTCGACGAAGACGCTCTTTCAAGCTTGGCTCGGTTCGACATCGGGCCCGAGACACTCGGCACGATCCACCAACGGTTGCTTGGCTTGCGAGCGACGTTCGACGGAGAGGGCCGACTGCGATTCGGACGCGGCAAGGCGGCGGCAAAGGCCGGCGGCATCTTCTATACGCCCGACTGGGTTGCGCGATACATGGTCGATCGGGCTTTTGAGTGCTTTGACGACGGGCCATCGCATGACGCCGACAAGCCACCCCGCGTTCTCGATCCGGCTTGCGGCTGCGGGGCGTTCTTATTGGCCGCTTATCGGCGATTGCGAGGCAAGCCGATGCCGATTTCCAAGGACGGCCAAGCCGTCCAGGGCACCCACGTGGAGCAAACTGTCCATCGCACCTGGCGTCTGGGCGTTTCGGCGGTCGATCCGAATCGTCGCGCCGCGCTCGAACGTCTTCACGGGGTCGATCTCGACGAACAGGCCGTGTTGACCGCGCGGCGCGCCATCTGGCTGGCGACGTGCGACGACCCGGCCGGCCCTCTACCACCCGAGGAAACCGAGGTGTTCTTCGAGACGATTCGGCCGGGCAATGCGTTGACCGATCCGACATTCGATCAACTGGCCGGCGCCTTCGACGTGGTGCTGGGCAATCCGCCCTATCGACGCGAACGGGGCGCGAGGCGCGTGCTCGATGAAATCGCCCGAACCGAACTCGGACGCCGCTGGCGAACCGCCCGAATGGATTTGTGGTACTACTTCGTCCATCGAGCCATCGAGCTGCTTGCCGATCGGGGCGTGCTCTCGCTGATTGTCAACAGCTACTGGACCGCCGGAAGCGGAGCAGTCAAACTGGTCGAGCACCTGCAGCGCGAAACGCACGTCGAGGAGATCTTCGATCTCGGTGGGCTCGCGGTCTTCGAGCAGGTGGCCGGCCGCCACATGATATTCTTGGCGAAAAAAACACGAGCCGGCGGGGCAACGACCACGATCAAACGGCCCGACGCTGCGTCAGACGCGTCGGCCAAGTCGTTTCTGATGCGCGCAGCGCCCCTGATCCTCTTCAAGAAAACGCCCGACGATTTGTTCCGCGACGGCCGGATCGACTTGGAGCCAGTCGATCGGGATCTGTTCGAAGCAATGGGCCGGGGCACGCCGCTCGGCCGACTGGGATGCGTGCGGCAAGGAATTGCCGAGAATCCGGCGACCATCACGCGCGAGGCGAACCGGCGGCACGGCGACCCCTGGA
>DOEZ01000527.1 GCA_003532715.1 Planctomycetaceae bacterium | reverse complement strand
CCAGGACTGGACGTTCGACATCTTCTTCCCCGCGCCGAAAATCACGCGGCGATTCCCAAACTACGGCAACACCCAGTGGTGGCTCTACGCGCGCGGCGAATACGGCGGCGGATCGTGGACGGTCTTCGATTCGGTCACGACCGAAATCAATCAACTCGACTACAACGACCTGCGCTGCTCGCTCGGGCTCGAATTCAACCGGATGGACCGGATCGGCGGGCTGATCGAGGTGGGCGTCGCCTTCGAACGCGAGTTGGTCCAACGCTGGCCCTGGGAAACCTTCGATCCGAGCACAACCGTCTTCCTACGCGCCGGGTTGGTGCGGTGAAACGGCCCGGCAAAAGGAGGGTGCCTTCGTTGATTGAACGTCTCCGTCCGCGATGCATTCCGGCCGTTGTGTCGTGGTTGTTCCTGGCGGGATTCGACCTCGCGGGCGCGGCACGCGCGATGGACGACCTCTCGCCACCTCGGGCAATGCCGGCTAGCGAACCCTATTCGCTCGACGATTTTCAGCCCTTGCCGGTTGTCGATCTGGACGAACCGGATGATTCGCCGGCGCGGCTCGACCCGTCGCTTGACCCGTCCGCCCCCTCGCTTGAACTCTCGCTCGACCCGTCGGTTGATCGTTCTCCGCTTCTGCTGGCCTCGAATCCCGAGGCGACGACCCAGTTCGAACTCCCCTTGGAGAAGCAGATCGAAGAGAACATCTGGGACCGGCCCATTGACGCCCGAAACGGGTTCTTTCAGGAAATGTCGTGGGACAATACGTGGCTTTGCGGCGGTTCGGCGCCGCACCATTTCGGCATGTTCGAGACCGAGGTGCGCGGCACATTCGCCCTGCCGCTTCCGACTCGGCGGCACCCGCTGCTGTTGATGCCGGGCTTCGCCGCGTACTTTCTCGAAGGGCCCAAGGGAGCCGACCTGCCGCCACGGCTGTACGACGCCTACGTCCAACTGCGATGGTTGCACAAGCTCTCGCCTCGCTGGTCGGCCGATCTGTCGGTCACGCCCGGCATCTACAGCGATTTCGAACAAAGCTCGGACGAGGCGTTTCGGATCAGTGGACACTTCGGTGCGATGTTCGACTGGACGCCGACGACCAAGATCGCCCTGGGCGTTGTCTATCTCGACCGCGACGACTATCGCGTGCTCCCCTTTGCCGGCGTCATCTGGGAGCCTAGCCGCGATCTGATCGTCGAACTGATGGTTCCACGCCCGCAGGTTTCCCGGCGCGTCTACTGGCACGGGGCCATGACCGACGAGACACAAGATTGGCTCTACATCGCGGGCGAATTGGGCGGGGGCACTTGGGCCATTCGCGCCGACGAGGCGGCCGACACGCTCACCTACAGCGATCTGCGGCTCATCGTCGGGCTGAAACGCAACGTCCTTTTCGGCGTCGACTACCGCGTCGAAATGGCATACGTGTTCGCGCGGAAGATCAAGTTCCGCTCCGACACGCCGCAAATCGACCCGACCGACACAATCATGCTCCGCGCCGGCATGACCTACTGAGTCGGTCCGATCAAGGAATCAGCGGGTAGCTGAAGTCGTATTCAACCGGCGCCGGACTCATGCTAGCCAGCCAAATCATGAGTCCAATGAGGCCCCCGAACACCACAAGAACCAGCGCGAGATTAATGCGATCCTTGCGGAGTTGTTCCTTGCTGACCGGCCCTTCGCTGGACCCAAAGTTCAGATTTCGAGGCGAATTTCCTGCACTAGACATCGCCAACCTCCTTTCCGCAAAACGAGTTTCGAGGCGAGCCGCGAAGATCGAGACCGCCCGGGCCGGGCAGGCTCACCATCGACGAAGACAATTCATCTCGCCTCTATGGAATTGTAGGCCAAGGGTCGAGGCGAGGCCGTCGAAAGAACGCGAGATCGTGGAAAAAGCTGAAAATCAGGCGAAGAAGCCCGCTGCCTCGGACCGGACAATTCGGCGCGACGATGCCAATGCCTTGCCTACCGGCCGCCCCCACGCCGGGGCATGTGTACTGACCGATGGTAACGGTTCACGAGCCGCGAAGGTAGCGCTACTTTCGCGGAGCGAAAGGCGACTATCGGTCGATCATCGACAGCAGGGCTCGCATGTAGCCCATCGCGTAGGCCATTCCGGCGTGCCAAGGCGCGTCGCACGTCATCAGCGGCGTGTGGTCGGGGACCAACACGCCGTCGTAGCTGTTTTTCTTGAGGATCCCGAGAATGCGCGGCATGTCGATCTGGCCCTCGTCGACGAAGACCTCCTGGTAGTGCGGCGCTTTGCCTCGCACGTTGCGAAAGTGGACATAGGCGATGTGGCCGTGCTTGCTGTAGTGGTCGGTCATCGCGTAGATGTCGTCTTCGGTCATTTCGGCCAGCGTGCCCAGGCAATACTCCAAGGCGTTCGACCGGCTGGGAACCAGGTCGAGCAGCCGCTGATACATGCGGGGCTGATACACCAACCGCGGCGTGCCGCGAAGCGTCGGCGTCGGCGGATCGTCGGGATGGGCCGCGAGCCGCACGCCCGACGCCTCGGCGACCGGCGCCAATCGCGTCAGAAACCACTCCAGCCGCCGCCATAGTTCGTCGTGGGTGATCGGGCCGACGGGCCGTTCGGAGGCATTCGCGTCGTACCACATGTTCCAGACCATTCCGCCGGGCAGGGGCGTCTGGTCGGCGCCGTCCATGACGACCGTCATCGCGCCGCCGCGCGCCAGCGGCTTTTCGTCGCGACCGCAGACGCCGGCGATCGAGAAGTTGTAGCCCAAGACGGGAATGCCCACGCGGCCGACGTTGCGGACGACTTGCGAGAGCCGCGCCATTTGTTCGTCCTTCCGAGGCCCGTCGAGCAGGACGTCGTGCCACATGCTCGGGTCGAGATTCTCGATCGCCCAGATCGACAGCCCTTCGGCCTCGACGTCGGCCTTGAGCCGTTCGAGCCACTCGACCGACCAACAAGGATCGTTCGGATCCCCGGCCCGACCCCATCCGTCTTGCCGTCCGACGGGCTGTTGATTCGCTCGCCGCTCCGACTCTTGTCGAGGGCGGCAGGCGTTGGTGTAGTCAACCAGATGAACCACCAGGTGTGTCGCCCCGCACTGCCGGGCGAACCGATAGGAATCTTGGTTGAGCTGATGACGATAGAGTCCGAATCCGAGTTTCATATTTTGTCACTCCGTAACGGGAACGATCTGCTTGTGTTCGTTTCCGGCAAAACCACTATGACCCGGCTTCTTTCTCATTCTCAACGCAAAGGCGCAAGGACGCGGAAACGCGAAGAAGTTACGAGAACGTCGCCGCGTCTTTGCGCCATGGCGTCTTTGCGTTGAAAACGAATCTACGCCGTCAGACGCATCGAAGGGGTCGCGAGTCTTTGTTCATGATGCCGAATTGCAATCGCCCCACCTTACCTGTGACTAGGACATGCTCACACTGAGCTTTTTGTTCAACGCCTGGGCGATGCGGGTGAGCATGGACAAGGAATGGCCGTCGTAGTCGGAATCCTCCAGCCGGCTGATGACCGATTGGGTTGTCCCGACAAGTTCCGCGAGTTGTCCTTGCGTTAGACCGGCCTCGGTTCTCATGTCATGCAGAAGCCGCGCTATCTCGGCGTTGAGCCGTTCGGCGGCCACCGACGCTTTTCTTTTCGGATCGTTCTTCACATACCTATTGCGAAGAACTTCCACGGCGCTAGTTCTCTTGGCCATCGATTTCTTCCTTGTAGGTGTGCTTTTCAGACCTTGTTGATCCAGCCATTCCAACAACGGAGCCGTCCCGTCGTCGTCCGCGAAGAATGCAACCTCAGTCTCGGGCATCACCGGCACCCAGGGTAATTATCGCATTATTGCGATATCAAGTCAACGCAAATCCAGGATATTCTTGGTTCGGCGCTCCGGCGGCCGCCGCGACGCAGCCTTGTCGGGTGGCGGGCTCTCCCCGTCACGCCGGCTCAGCCCATCCAACGCCCCAGCCCTTTCAGTGTCCTTTTCTTTTCAACGCAAAGACGCGGAGACGCAAAGAAGTTGCGAGGAAGTCGTCGCGTCTTTGCGTCATTACGTCTTTGCGTTGAAAACAAATCTACGCCGTCACTCGTCACTGCCGGCCATTCCGGAGCCTAGTTTGAAGGCCGTGAGGGCCGCCAGGCCGAACCACAGAAGATCGATGGGGGTGAAGCTCGCTTTGAAGCCCTCCATCGACGCGTTCGCTCGCAGTTGTGTCGTGACCTGGCCGATAATCGCCTCGGTTCGCTCCTTTTGGGATGCCTTTTCGGCCGCTTTCACTTCGTCCGACAGTGATTCCCATTCGGCCTTTCCCTTGGCCCAGATCTCCGGTGGAAAGTACTTCTCCGCGGGCGCGTTGTCCGGCAGGTTGTCGGTCGGCCAATCGACGGCGTTGCCCGCCTCCTTCGTCTTCTCGACGATGGCAGCCGCATGTGCCGCGATCATGTCCTCGTCGGTGAGCGAAACGGCCGGAACGTCGGCCAAGGCGTCGGACACGTGCAGATGGATCACCGCGTATTTGGCAAGCAAAATGGCGACAACGGCCAACGCCACCGCCGTGACACCGGGCGGGATTCCCTCGTCCTGCTGAGCACCCGCACGGACGCCCAATCCCACGATAAAACCGACCCCCCAGGCTATGAAGCCCACCTCGTACCCGGTGAAGTAGCCGACCGCGACCCAAATAGCCACGCCGATCGCTCCGCCGACAATCCCGCCGATCAACCACCGTCCAATGCTCATGACGTTCCCCTTTGGATAAGAAGACCTTGAAACCCTCGGTTCGCCGCACGGTCGCGGCGACACGGGCACAACAGTTTTGTCGCGGAAACGACTGTAGGGTGGGGCGATTGCAGCAAGCCTTGGAAACTCGCGAATTCCACGGTGAGACTTGCTGCAATCGCCCCACCCTACCTGTGACGCCACCTTCCGCAACAGGAGCATATTAGCACCCCCGCATGGCGGCTGCAAGCCCCCGTGCGTCCTGTGTCGTCGTACTGCCGTCTGCTGGGGTCTACTGCCCGCGCCCGAGCCACCGCCGCACGGTGCCACACGTTCTTCCAAGGAGCTTGCCCGACAGGAGTTCTTCGGTCAGAGTCGGTTTTTCGGACGAGAAGTTGCGCCAGACGGCTTCGATGTAGGGCGTGCTCGTCTCGGCGAGAGTCGCATAGAACCCCTTGGTCTGAATCGTCGCCAGCGCCTTCGAGTAATGGTCGATAATGTGGCGGTCGAAGAGCGAGCCGGCCACCTTGACGCTCGACAGCGTCCCGCGCCCCACCATGCCGAGCTTGTCGAGACTATAGAGCGTCACGGCCGAGGAAATCGCGAACGGGTTGACGCCCTCGCTGGTGGCCAGATCGTGGATCTCGGTCCACAGTCGGTCGATCTCGGCCTTGGGCAACACGGTGGTCGGATCGACCGCGCCGGCCGCCTCGCGCGTCTGCCGGACCGTCTCGCGCAGCGCCTCGACGGACAGCGGCGGCGTGTCGAAGGCCGTCGCCGCGGTCCCCGACACGTCGGCCAGCGCATCGAGCAAGTCGTCGAACCTGTCGATCGTCGAATCCTCGGCAATCACGCCGGTTTTTTTCAGCTCGTCGGCCAACTCGTGGAGATAGGCCCGCGAACCGTACGCGGCATCGCTGAACAGCGCCAGCAGCATCAGAGGCGACAGGTGAAACGTGGCCAACCCGGCCATTTCGACGAAATTGCCGATCGTCTTTCGGGCGACGAAGTTTTCGACCGCCGGGGCGACGCCCGGCTCGTCGCGCCGAGCCACCCCGCCGACGTCCTCGACCATGAAGTCGAGCATCTGTCGGACCAGAACCGTGTAGGTCTTCGAATTCTGAAACGCCTGGGGAACCAGCAGCGAAGCCGATTCGCGCAGCGTGCCGCCCAGCAGCCCCGAAGCGGCCCGAAACGCCCGCTCGGGCACCGAGACCGAATACACCAGAAAGTCGCGCACGGCCGAATACTCGGGCTCAACCGACCCGCCGCCGCCATCGTTCCGTGGTTCGCTCATCGGTCAGTCTCCTGTTTCGGGATAGTCCGTTGCTTGTTTCTGTCGATCCGTTCAACGCGACGACGGTGTTTTGACGCGAAGGCGCGAGGACGCGGGGACGCAAAGACGTTACGCGAAAGTCCTCGCGTCTTTGCGGCATGGCGTCTTTGCGTTAAGTCG
>DOEZ01000032.1 GCA_003532715.1 Planctomycetaceae bacterium | reverse complement strand
GCACCTTGACGAGGTCGTCGTACCAGGGACCCTCGCGCTCACCGTCGGGCCGCCCGGCGGCGGCCAGCGTCGCGGCGGCCTCCTCGGGCGTGGTGCCCATCAGCGTGCGATCGTGGTCCGCGCCGCTGTCGAACACCATGCAGGCGACCACGGGCAGTCCGGTTGATTTGGCGGCCGTAACGGCCAGTCGCGTCTCGACCGGATCCGACATGGTTTCGATGACGATCGCGTCGGGCTCGGCGGCGGCCAGTGCCTCGGCCTGCTGCCGAAACGCCCCTTCGACCTCCTCGTGGCTGACGTCGCCCATCATGAGCATGATGCCGGTCGGGCCCATCGAAGCGAATACCTTGGCCCGTCCGGCGGCCGCTTCCCGCGAGATTTCGACGCCTCGGCGGTTGATCTCGACGAGTTGATCGACCAGCCGGTGACGGCCGAGCATGAACCGATTGGCGCCGAACGTGTTGGTCAGTATGATATCGCTGCCCGCCGCGACATAGGCGGCGGCCACTTCCTTGACCCGGTCGGGATGCGACAGGTTCCATGCGTCGGGGCACTCGCCCACCGGCAGGCCGCGAACCTGAAGCTGCGTGCCCCACGCCCCATCGGTCACCAGCGGCCCGGCCGAAAGCATCGTTTCGATCTTCGTGTTCATCGCGATCAATCCCTTTCGTTCATCCGGCTCATCCACGGACTTGCGCGTTGCCGGTTGGCACGTTCGGCAAGGCGGCGGCAATGAGTTCGGCGATTCGCTTGCCCGAGAGAAGCATCCCGCCGAAAATGGGTCCCATGCGGGGGCCGCCGAGGGTGGCCGAAACGCTCATTCCGGAAATCCACAGCCCGGGATACACTTCGCCGGCCCGATCGACGACGAACTGTTCTCCGAGCGTGGCGTTCATGGGACCTTCGCCGCATTCTGCCGCGGCGCCGGTCAGAAGTCGCCGCTTTCGCAGGGACTGTACCATGACCGCCTCGTGCCCCGTGCCGTCGAGGACGGCTTTGGCCGACAAGACAATCGGATCCACCGGCAGGTTTTCGGCGATCAGCGTGCGGTTGATGACGACGCCGGTGACACGCTCGTCGTCGACGCAGATGTCCTCGACGACCGTGAGATTCAGCAGCGTCGCGCCCGCTTGAAGCGCATTCCAACAAAGGCCGGCGCCGAGTTCCACGGAATCGACGGCGTATAGCCCGTCGGCGTCGCGCATCGAGCGAATGCCCATTTCATCGAGCAGGGGAATGGCTTCCTCCTGAATGACGGCGACGTTCATGCCCATTCCACCGCCCCAGATGCCTCCGCCCGGCGCGAGCCGTTTCTCGAGAATCGTGACCTTCACGCCGGACTTTGCCAGTAGATAGGCCGCCACCAAACCCGAGGGGCCGCCGCCGACGATGGCCACGTCGCTCGCAAGACACTCGATCAGTCGTTCGTGGTACGCGCGAACGATCGTCCGCGATATCTTCACCTCATCCAGATGCGCCATTTCAAATACTCCTGTCGAACGGGCCTGTTCTCGGCTATCCAGTGTCTTCGCCGCCAAATGCACATGCCCCGACGACACTTATAGCTTTGAAATGCGCGCCTGTAAATGGGGGGGTGCCCGTCCGGCAAGGTGTGTCTTCGCGCCGATTTGGCGCACTAACTGCCGCATAATTCGGGCTAGTTCATCCGCTACGCGAATGCCGCCTTCCTCACGGTCGGGGTTCGGTTTTGGAGTCTTCAGAGCGCCAGGCAAAACGCGATTCGCGACTCGCCCGGCAAATCGCGACTCGCTATTTCGGCAGCGTGAGTTCGGCCAATTGAACCAGAAGCCAGGCCGAAGCGGTTCCGAGAAGAAGAAACACGATTCCGGCGATCTGCGAAACGCGCCCGATGATCCGCGCGTTTCGCCCCTCGATGGTGTGTTTGTGACGAATGACTTGCGTCTCAATCACGGGGAACTGTTCGGCTCGACAGGCCCTTTGACCGATCCGCCAGGTCCACACGCCCAACATGAGCACGAAGATGCCTATCACGAATGCCGCGACGCGTGTCAGGAAGACGAGNNGAGCCGGTCGGCGGCGGCCGCCGCGTTGTCGCGAGCGATTCTGCCGATTTCCTCGGCTTGCCACTGCATAACGAAGACCGCCCAAGCGGCAAGCAGCGAGGCTGCCACCAGCACGTGGCCCTTTCCGCGGCTGGTCTTCGATTCTTTCTCCAAGACGAACTTCATGCTGCAAATGCCTACGGATAGCTCACGGCGCCCACACCGATTACCTAACAATAGCATAGAGGTGGGCGGATACCAGCCAATGGGCGAAAATCAACCGTTTCGAGGAGATTCGTCCCTTCCCTCGGCGACCACCACCCGAACGTCGCAGACATTCGTATGGGTTGGACCGGTTGTGAGCAGAGCGCCGAGGGGGGCAAAGAAGTGGTAGGCGTCGTTTCGCGAGAGGTAATCGGCCGGATCCAGATTCCGCCGCGCCGCCTCGGCGACGATCGTCTCGTCGACGACGGCGCCGGCCGCGTCGGTTGGGCCGTCCTCGCCGTCGGTTCCGCCCGACAGAATCGCCACGCCCGACGCGCTGTGGCTCGCCAGACAAGTC
>DOEZ01000304.1 GCA_003532715.1 Planctomycetaceae bacterium | reverse complement strand
TCCTGATACTTCTTCGCCAGAACATTGAGCAAATGGCAACTCTGACCCGTGGCGTCCATCTCCCATTGCTCGGCCTTGTCGGCGTGGCTTTCCCAGTCGTACTTCACGAGGGCCGCTCGACCAAGAGGGCACTCGCCACTCACCTTGTGGAAAGCGTTGGCCCTACTTTTCTCATCGGGCCATGATTCGCCAAATTGAATCGCTTGTTGTCGAAGCAGGGCATCGGTATTCTTCGAAAAATACCAAGTTACCTGCCTCGCCGCCTTGGTATCCAATTGTCGGATGGCGTGAACGAAATCATGCCCCATCATGTCGAATCGTCGCAAATCGAGTTTTGCCAGCCGCTCGGCGGCTTCGCGAGCCGCTTCGCGGTCGTGGACGAACGTCTCGATGAACGGGCGATACGGATGATGACGAACCAAGGGCGAAGTNNGAAGTGGCCGCTAAAAACGAGTCGGCCGACACGCCAAGGCTGCGTTTCAAGAACGAGGCTCGGCGAAACACCTGAAGGTAGGAGATCTCTCGAATCAGGTATCCGAGCGACGCCCAGGAGGGCTCTCCAACATCCGCGTTGTTCGCGACGGCGTCTCGCTTCGTTTTCGCTTCCGGTTCTTTATCGGCGTCGGGGTCGTCAAAACCCATCAACAGCGCGATTAACTCGCCTCGCAGTTCGCATTCCTCGCCGGGACTCAGCGCGGACGCTCCAAAGAGGCGTCCGAGCGGCTTGCCGGCCGAAGCCTGACGCGAAATCAGCTTGCGAACGTCGGGCGGCAGATCGGGCATCGCGGCCAGCCTGGCGTACATCTTCTGCCCCATGGTCGTCAGGCCGGCTATCGTCGATTGGTGGCCAACACCCACGCCGGAATAGTTGCACAGCGAGTCATGAGCTCGGTAGCACTCGGGCATGGCCTCGACGGCGCGAAGGGCCGCCTCGGTGCTTTGGACGTAAAGATGGGCCCGGCCTAGCGATGAAAATCCGTTGGACAGCTCGATCGTTACGAGCCGCAGCAGTTCGGCCAGTTGCTTGCACGATGGGTCGGCCTTGTCGGGGTCGCCCTTGACCAGATCGAACCTGCAGTGGGCTTCGATCAGGTCCATCCAAGCGGGAGGCTGGGTGAACGGGTCGTCGGTGGTCGGAAACGTTTCTTTGACCCAGTCGATCGTTAGCAGGGCCGTGTTATGCAATCCGACGGCCGCGAGGGCGTAGGCTCGGTGTCGGTGCGCCCAGGCTGGGTGATCGTCTCGGGCTGCCATTCGTTGGGCGTACAGCATGGCCCGCGCCTTGAAGACGCCGGCATGGGCCAACCATTGATTTTCGGTGAGCCATCCCAGGTTGGCGTAGCCGCGAACGAGAGCGCCGACTAGGGCGTCCGATTCCCCTTCCTGGCGAATGAGCTCATGCAACGAGCGAACCGCCCGGAACTGCGAAGTGAACGTCATCTCCGAAAGGAGTCGTTCAACGCTCTGGGGAACCTTGGCGTCCGGATTCAGCCTGTTCGGTTCGCCGGAGTAGCCGAATTGTTTCAACGCTTCGACAAACGGCCCGCGCGTAGCCGCTTCAATCACCTTTGTCGAGTGTTCGTGGAAGCCATCGTAGCGATAAGACCATTCGAAAGGCTTGTCCCGCTTGGTTCGCCTCACGTAGATCTCTGGATTCTTATCGTGGCGCGAACCTATGGTCAGCGCCGACCCGTCGGTTGGCATGGGGTCGCCGATGGCCTCGTCGCGCGTCGTCAGCCCCAATTCATCGCGCGCGGCGATCAAGAGGCCCTGGCGAAGATATTGCCGCAAGATCAGCGATGACGTGTATTGCGTCGCGGGCACGCCCTTGAGATTCCAGCCGATCCGCCATTCCCTGCCTTCGTTCAGATGAACCACGGCGGGCGACGGCCGTTTGTCCGTCGGCGGCGCCGTCGATTGCGCGCCGGCCGGCGCGACAGTCGCCAGCAGTAGGAATGAACCAAGAAGAACAGCGCCGCCATGATGCCAGCCTCGCATCGTCATGCCTCCCACCGAGATTGCCAGAGAAGTGTCCGGGGCGTTGGTGCCCAGTTGAGCCGGGACCCGAAGTGAGCCGATCGGCATGCGTTAATTCTGACCGGGCGATAATCGGTTGTCAAGCCTTGGATAGTTCGATTAAGAGTTAATTTGCCAGCTTGGGATGAACCCAAGGGCCGCTCCATTGCTGCTGTCAAAAGCCGCTAGAAGACTTGACGGAGGCTTTTCGGTCGGGTAATATCCACTAATCTTGATTCTGCTCCACTTGTCCGAAATTGACTTTCCACGCCGGCTGTGTGGCTTGTTGCGGCGATTTGTTCGGTTCACGCGGTTCCGGCGCAAACCGTGAAAGGAGGCGAACATGCTCATCGAGCAGTATTACGTCGATGGAATTGCCCATCTATCTTATGTCGTGGGGGGCAAGAAGTCTTGCGTCGTCGTCGACCCGAAGCGAGACGTCGACGACTATCTGGCGGCCGCCCGGCGGCTGGGCCTTACGATTACCCACATCCTCGAGACGCATCTCCACGCCGATTTCATCTCGGGTCACATGGACCTCGCACGGCGGACCGGGGCGAAGATTTACGCTCCGCGGTCGGGCAAGTGCGGCTACGACCACGTGGCCGTTGGCGACGGCGATAGCTTCGACGTCGAGGACATGCACGTCGAGGTGCTCGACACGCCGGGTCACACGCCCGATGGCGTTTGTTACGTGTTTACCGACCGTTCGCGCGGCGACGAACCGGCGGCCGTTTTCACCGGCGATACGCTGTTCGTCGGCGACGTGGGGCGTCCCGACTTGTTCCCCGGGCGCGGCGACGAGTTGGCGTCGCAACTGTTCGACAACTTGCACGGCAAGATTCTGAAACTGCCCGACGCCTGCCTCGTCTATCCGGCGCATGGCGCGGGCTCGCTATGCGGCAAGGCGATGGGGGCGATGCGGATAAGCACGATCGGCTACGAGCGGCGGTTCAATCCGGCCCTGCGGCACGCGACCGAGGCGGAATTCAAGGAGGCGCTGTTGAGCGGAATGCCCGAGGCGCCCGATCATTTTGCCCGGTGTTCGAAGATCAACCGCCGAGGGCCGGCGCTGGTCGCCGAAATGCGGGCGCCGCGACCCGTCTCGCCCGGCGAACTGCAAAAACTTGCCGAACAAGGCCACACGGTGCTCGACGTGCGCGACTATGCGGCCTTCGGCGGCGCCCATGTGCCCGGCGCGTTCAACATCGACGCGGCGCACAACTTCTCGACGTTCGCCGGGTGGCTTCTCCCGGCCGACCGGCCGATCGTGCTGGTGGCCGCCTCCAACGGCCAGGTCGACGAATTGGCAACCATGCTGCGTCGGGTCGGCCTGGACGACGTGGTCGGCTATCTCGATGGCGGCATGAGCCCGTGGATTGTCGGGGGAATGCCGATCGACCACATTCCGACCGCGACGATACGCGAGGTGGGCGGGTGGTGCGAGCAGGGACGCCGGCCGATGACGATTCTCGACGTGCGCGCGAAGGGCGAATGGGACACGAGCCACATCGACGGCGCGGTGCATATGCCGTTGCCGGCCACGCGAGCGGAACACGGCAAGATCGATCGCGACGCGACCACCGTGCTGGTCTGCAAGAGCGGCGCGCGTGCAAGCACGGCGGGAAGCATCCTGCAGCGCAACGGATTCAAGGATCTTGCGGTGATGGCGGGCGGCATGACCGCTTGGACCGCGGCGGGCCTTGTGCCCGAGTGCGCGACGTGTGCGTTAACCCATGGACCGAGGACCCATTACTAGGAGTACCCTCCGATGGAAGTCTTCACAATGGAGCGATGGTCGCCGTATGCCGTGGGTATCGGCATTGGCGTGCTCAGTTGGATTGCCTTTGTGTTGTCGAACAAGCCGATCGGCTGCTCGACGGCGTTCGTCCGAAGCGCCGGCCTTTTGGAGAGGTTCTTTCGAGGCGGCAAAGTGGACAAGAAGCCCTATTACCAGCAGTTCAAGCCCCAGGTCGACTGGGAATGGATGCTTGTGCTCGGCGTCCTCATCGGGGCGCTGGCCTCGGCGTTTTTGGCCGGACAGTTCAGGTGGGTGTGGGTTCCGCCGGTATGGGCCGCCGAGATCGGCACGAGTCCGGTGGCACGATGGCTCGTCGCTTTGGCGGGCGGCTTTTGTGTTGGATTCGGCGCGCGGTGGGCCGGCGGCTGCACGAGCGGGCATGGAATCAGCGGAACGCTCCAACTGGCCGTTAGCAGTTGGATCGCGGCCGTCGGGTTCTTTGTCGGCGGCATCGCCACGGCGATGATCCTTTACCACGTTATCGCGGCTTAAGGAGGTTCGAACGATGCTGACCAACCTTCACTCGAAAAACGGCCTTCAACTGTTGCTCGGCCTGCTTTTGGGCATTGCCTTCGGGTTTCTGCTCCAGAAGGGCGGCGTGACGTACTACGACGTCATTATCAACCAACTTCTGCTCAAGGATTTTACGGTCGTCAAAATCATGCTCACGGCAATGGTCACCGGGATGATCGGCGTCCACGTGCTGGTGGGCCTTGGACTGGCCCAGTTGCATCCGAAGCCCGGGTCGTTGGGAATGACCATTCCCGGCGCGCTGATCTTCGGCGTTGGGTTCGGGCTATTGGGCTACTGTCCGGGGACGGCCGTCGCCGCGGTCGGCCACGGCGCGGCCGATGCGCTGCTCGGCGGCATCGTCGGCATGTTGCTCGGCGCGGCGGCCTTCGCGGCGGTCTATCCGAAACTGAAGCCGACGCTGGCAAAGGGCGATTTCGGCGACCTAACCCTGCCGCGACTGCTGAACGTCAACCCTTGGGTGGTCGCGATCCCGGTCGTCATTGCGGTTGTCGGGCTGCTCTGGTGGCTCGAACACGCGGGGTTGTAATACGTTTGGATGTAGGGTGGGGCGATGCAAACCTCGATACCGTTACGCTTCGGATGGATGCCTTGTATCGTCCAAGGCAACACGTGCGAATGACCGTTCCATGGTTTGCATCGCTCCACCCTTCTACATGCTGGGTCAGGAAGGCTGAGGATGTCCGTTCATCCCATCGGGACGATTGACGACCCGCATCGGGGTGAAGACTTCAAGCGTCCCTACGGGACGCACATGATAATAATTGCCTGTATTCCCAGCAGTGGACTGCTGGGCTACCATCAAGCGTCCCTACGGGACGGACGCATCCTCACACATTTGTTTGTAACAACAATGCCCGCCTACGATTGGCTCCGAAACTACAATCGCGCCGATTGGCGAAGCGACTTGATTGCGGGGGCCGTCGTCGCCGTGATGCTCGTGCCCCAGGCTATGGCCTATGCCGTGCTGGCCGGTTTGCCGCCCGTCATGGGGCTGTATGCCTCCACCGTTCCGTTGCTGGTCTACGCCCTGTTCGGCACGTCGCGCCATCTGGCCGTCGGGCCGGTGGCGATCATCTCGATAATCGTCTTCGCACGGTGTTCGCTCCTAGCCGAGCCGGGCAGCCCGGAGTATATCAATGCCGTACTCGTTCTCGGCGCGATGGTCGGCGCGATTCAACTGGTGATGGGCCTGCTGCGACTCGGGTTCTTCGTCAACTTCCTTTCGCACGCCGTCGTCAGTGGGCTGACCTCGGCCGCGGCCGTCCTCATCGCCCTGAGCCAGTTGAAGCACCTTCTGGGCGTCTCGGTCGGCGGACATCATTCGGCCTTCGGCATGATTCGCGACATCCTTCCGCGATTGGGCGAGACCCATCCGGCGACGCTGGCGATCGGGCTGGTCAGCCTCGCCGTGCTGCTGGTCTTCAAGAAGCGGTGGCCCCACTTCCCTGCGGCGATTCTGGTGGTCGTCGTCGCCACCGCGATGGTGGCCGTCTTTCGTCTCGATGAAAAAGGCGTGGGAATCGTCGGAAGCGTGCCTGGCGGACTGCCGCGATTCGGACTCCCAGCGTTCGACATCGAGACGGTTCGCACGCTCGTGCCCGCGGCGCTGACGATCGTGCTGGTCGGTTTTGTCGAATCGATCTCGGTGGCCGAGGTTATCGCGGTGAAGGAACGCTACCGCATCGACCCAAACCGCGAGCTGGGCGCGCTGGGGCTGGCCAACGTAGCGGCTTCGCTGTCGAGCGGTTGCCCTGTCACCGGCGGATTCTCGCGGACGGCGGTCAACCACGAGGCGGGGGCCCGCACCGGCATGGCGTCGCTCGTCACGGCGGTGCTCGTCCTGCTGACCCTGCTGTTTCTCACGCCCTTATTCCATTACCTGCCCAACGCCGTGCTGGCCGCCATCGTCATCGTCGCCGTTGCCGGGCTGGTCGATTTCGCGGCGGCCAAGAGGCTGCTGGCGATCAAGCCGATCAATGGGCTGAGTCTGCTCGTGACATTCGCGGCCACGCTC
>DOEZ01000223.1 GCA_003532715.1 Planctomycetaceae bacterium | reverse complement strand
TCGCCCCACCCTACTATCTTCGTTTGCGTCGGACCTTGTAATTTCCTCGACTGTCATCGTATTCCAACTCGATGACCCCCTTGGCCTTCAGGTCTTCGAGCAGTTCGGAAAAGCTGCCGTAGCCGTAGTACGATTCGCTGAAGCCGGGATAGACGCGGCGGATGGCCTGTTTGAGCGTCGAGCCCCATAGCGGATCGTAATCTTGTTCGATCGACGTGAGGATTTCGGAGACGCGATCGGCGGCTTCCTGCTTCTTGTCTTGCTCTTCTTCTTCCTTGCCGCCCTTCTTGGGCTTTGGCGCCGGTTTCTTTTTCTTGGTCGCCGCGCGCGCCAGATCGTCGTAGTAGAGGAACTCGTCGCAGTTGGCGATGAGCAGGTCGGAGGTCGAGCTCTTGACGCCGCAGCCGATGACGCGTTTGTTGCTTTCCTTGAGCTTCGAGACCAGCGGCGAGAAATCGCTGTCGCCCGAGATCAGGGCGAACATGTCGATGTGGCCCTTCGAGTAGCAGAGGTCCAACGCGTCGACGACCATGCGGATGTCGGCGCTGTTCTTGCCGCTCATCTTGCTTTGGGGCACGTCGATCAGTTCGATGCCCTGGGTGTGAAATTCCTTGACGGCGTCGCGGTAGTTGCTCCAATCGCAGTAGGCCCGCTTGTAGACGATGCGGCCTTTTTCGAGCAGTCGTTTGAGGACCAACTGAATCTGGAACGGTCCGGCCTTCATGTCGCGGACCCCGATGGCGAGGTTTTCGAAATCGACGAACACGGCGATGAGGGGTTCTTCGGACATGGGCGTTTCGAATCCTTTCATGATCGAGGGATGGGGGCTCGGCACGTCATGGTAGCAATTCTCGGCCCGGGATGAAAGGGTAAAAGGGCCCGGCCGTGAGCCATCGCCCCCCGATGGTTGGCCGGAAACCGAGTGTCCCCCTTGCGGCACGCCCGTGGTTACCGAAGAATGGACCAAATGAGCATGAATGGCTACGAGCTTCTCGATTTTGGCGGGGGACGACGCCTGGAGCGTTTTGGGCCGTGGATTATTGACCGGCCCTGTCCGGCGGCGGAGCCGTTCGCGCCGGCCGAAGCGGCCCTTTGGCGGCAAGCCCACGCCCGATTCGAACGCGATGTGAAAAAGTCGGACGCCTCGGGCAAGTCGGACGTCTCGGGCGAGTCGGGCCGGTGGACGACGGTCGAGTCGCTGCCCGAACGGTGGACGATCGGCCCGGAACCCTTCCACCTCGAATTAAAGTTGAGCCCGTTTGGCCACTTGGGTGTTTTTGCGGAGCAGGCCGACAACTGGCGGTGGATTGCCGACCGCGTGGCCCGGGCCGATCGGCCGTTGGCGGTTCTCAATCTGTTTGGCTACACGGGGGCGAGCACGTTGGCCGCGGCCGCCGCCGGAGCGGCCGAGGTTGTCCACGTCGATGCGGCCCACAACACGATCCGGTGGGCGCGGCGCAATGCCGAGATCTCGGGCCTGGCCGACGCGCCGATCCGTTGGATCGCCGAGGATGCGTCGAAGTTCGTCCGCCGCGAATTGAAACGCGGCAACGCCTACGATGCCGTGATTCTCGACCCGCCCAGCTACGGCCACGGACGCCGAGGCGAAGTGTGGCGGCTGTCGAAACACCTCGCGTGGCTGCTGGCCGACTGCGCCGCGCTGACGGCCGGACGGCGGAGTTTCATGCTGTTGACCGCGCATACGCCCGAGTACGACGAAGGGCGGCTCGCGGCGATGCTTGCCGAGGCGTTGGGCGAGACGGACGAGGCCGGGGGGCGGCTTTCGGCGCGGGCCATGTCGATTCGTGGGGCCGACGGCCGAGAACTGCCCAGCGGGTCGGCCGCGCGATGGAGCGTGGGGTGAGCGGGGGCTCGCGCGGAGCCGCAAGGTGTTCAACACTAGCCCGAAGCGCAAGCGAGTGACGATGAAAGCATCTACCCTCGCTTGCGCTTCGGGCTAGTATGGACTCGTGAATAATCCGGGCTAGCGAGGATGAGTCGTTGCGCCCCTCTCGCTTGCGCTTCGGGTTGGTGTGGGCGCGTGACTGATCCGGGCTAGCGCGGGCGGTTGGGGAGCGGGGTGTTGATTGGTTCGTTCAACAGGGCTTCGAGTTCGTTGATTCGGGCCAGCAGCATTTCGCGTTCTTCCCGCCAGCGCCGGCGATCGTTCAGCAGGCGAAGCAGGAAACAGCGTGCCCGACAGATCAGCCGGGTATTGGCGTGTTGCCATTCGGGATCGTCGGACGAGCCGGCTGGAGCCGGATCGACGATGTGCCGGCCGTCGGGCAACGTTGCGACGATGATGCCTTCGCCCGACGCCTCGTCGTCGACCACGAGCGAACCGGGACCGACCGCCTCGCAGAGTTCTTGGATGGCCGCGAGTTCCCTCTCGCCCAGCGGCGCCAATCGGTCGAAAAGAAGCGAGTCGATGCACAACGTCTCGTCTTCCGCGAAACGAAGCGACTCGTCACTCCAGCTATTCATGGCGAGACCTCGCAAGAGAAAAGGAACGCAGTGAGAAACACCGCCGTCATTGGTAACCGTTCGCGGGTCGTTGTTGGCTTACCGGCGATGTGGTCCCGACAGTCGCCTTTCGCTCCGCGAAAGNNGCGGAGCGAAAGGCGACTATGGCGGCCCGTGAACGGTTACAGCCATTGTAACAGGCTTCGGAGGCGCATGCCACGAATCCCCCCAAGAAAACGGAGGTAAGAATTCCCACAAAGAGAGCAAACTTGCCGAAATCCACCCCTATCGACGGTGGTTTGCGTCGTCCGCGGCGATTCGGCCGGATTGTCCCCCCTCGAAGACACTGGCCTCGACCCATACCGGCATGTGTTCGGAAACGGCCGCCGCCTCGTCGATGCTCAGGTTGAGACGCCGCACCAGATCGACCACTCCGCCGCGCCCGGTCAGTTCGGTGGTTGCGCGGCGATCGAAGACGATGTTGTCGATCAGACCGGTTCCCCGCGTCATGCTCACGGTGTTTGCCGCGGCCCACGCCAGGTTGGGAATTCGAGCGAGTTGCCCCGGTCGACTGCCGTCGGTCTGGAAGTTGCCCAGCAGGATGACGTCATCCTCGTCGGGATGGCTTGCGCGCGCGGCCGCAAAGACGTCGTCCAACAGGNNAACGGGCGGTGCGTCAGTCGTCCGGCTGGGTCGTCGACCGTGTGAACGGTCGAACGATCGATGTCGATTCGGCCGGCGTCGAAGAGAATCGCGGTATACGATTCAATCGTTTCCGCGCCGACTTCGGGTCCGACGGCGAAATCGTAGTTGCCGCCGGCCGCGTTTACCTGGCGGACCAGGTCGCGAACGAGGCCTTGATTGGGACTGTGCAGACCTTGAATGGCCACGACGTCAAAGTCGCGAATAACCGTGGCCAAGTGCGCGGCGATCAATGGGCTGCCGAGCTTCATCCGGTCGAGCGGCCCCGGGTTGAAGGTCGCCAACCGCAACGTCAGCCGATGCGGGTCGGTAAGGGGGGGCCGGTTATCGATGGGACCGCCGATCGGCTCGCCGTCGCGGCGAACGATCACGATCCGCGTTTCTTCGCGTTTGATTTCGTAGTTCGACAGGAAGTAGTACCCGCCGCCGGCCAGGGCCGCGACGACAAGCACCGGGAGGGGTTTCAACACGATCGCCTCCGTCGGGAAAGGATTCCCGCTGGTTTCCTGGATGGAGTGGTTTTTCCGAAAACGAACCGTCTTCGATTATGTCGGCCGAATGAGGCGTGGTTCATCAGGTCGAGCCCCCCAACCGCCCCACGGGCCCCAGTCGATACAAACCGACTATCCATGAGTTCCGCGGGAAACAATTTGCCCTGGCCTTGGTCTTGTTTGTATACTGATGGAGGGGGCGTGTGACGTTGGTCGACGGCACGCGGCCACCGAAGGAAGGTCGAGTTACACGTAGATGGGTCGGGCGATTGCAGCAGGTTTTTTTGGAATTCCTGCTTTTCCGACAAGTCTTGCTGCAATCGTCCCACTCTACTACGGTTGTTTCCGCAACAGAGTGTGGACAAGCCACCCCTGCCACCCTTACAAAGCGTGACTTATGCGGCTGTTTTCCAATCCAATGCGTCTAGCCGGTCTGTTGCTGCCGGTTTGGCTCTTGGTTTCGCCCGTCGCGGGCGAGGTTTTCCGGCTGCGCGACGGCGGGCGGATTGTCGGCCGTTTGTTGAACGAGGACCATNNGGGTGGGCATATCACCCTGGCCAAGGACGAGGTTCTTGAACGGACGCCGTTGCGCCCGAACGAAGCGCAGTACGAGAAGCTCCGCGTCGAGTGTCCCGACACGATCGAAGGACATTGGGAGCTGGCTTCGTGGTGCCTGACCAACCATCTTCCGGCGCAGCGCGACGCGCATCTGAACCGGATTCTCGAGCTTGATCCGGACCACGAGCGGGCGCGCCGCGCGCTGGGTTACACGCGAATCGACGGCGCGTGGCAAATCCGCAAGGAAGTGATGGAGAGTCAGGGCCTCCAGTTGTATCGGGGTCGCTATCGAACGAAGCAGGAAATCGAGATTCTCGAACGCGATGAAAAGGATCAGCGGACGCGCAACGAATGGCGCGGCAAGCTGAAACGATACAGCGCGTGGCTCGACGGCGCCAAGTATGAGCAAGGCCGACAGGCCATTCTCGCCATCGACGATCCGTTGGCCGTCGGCGCTTTGAATAAGCACTTGATCGAGGATCGTCGGCGCGCGGCGAAGAAGCTCTATATCGAGGCACTGGCCCGCATCGACACGACCGACGCCATCAAGGCCCTGACGTTGTGCGCGATCGAGGACGGCGACGAGGAAGTGCGGTTGAGTTGCCTGGATCATTTGAAGAAGCAGAAGCGGCCCGACGTGGTGGCCTACTTCGCTCGAATGCTCGGCGACAGCGACAACGCCATCATCAACCGCGCGGCGGTCGCCTTGGCCCAGATGAAGGACCCGTCGGCGATTCGGCCGTTGATCGACGCCTTGATCACCGAGCACGAGTATACGTTCACGATCGGCAAGCCGGGCGGAATGGGGGCGAGCTTCGGCAGCGGGGGAAGCGGGCTCTCGGTCGGAGCCCAAACCGAAACCCGCCGCGTCGTCAAGAAGAACCAGGCCGTGCTCGACGCCCTGGCGGTGCTGTCGGGCGGATTCAATTTCGGATTCGACGATCGGGCATGGCGGCATTGGTACGCCCAGCAAACTCAACGCGAACCACTCGACGCGCGGCGCGATTGAATCGCACGCGAGAGTGGGAATCAACCGGCATGAGCAAGGAGAGATCATGCGATATCGAACTTTCGGACGCACGGGCTGGCAGGTCGGCGAGATCGGCTACGGCATGTGGGGGATGGGGTCGTGGGCCGGATCGGACGACCAAGAGTCGCTCGATTCGCTCGGCCGCGCCGTCGAACTCGGATGCAACTTCTTCGACACGGCCTGGGCCTATGGCTCGGGGCGGAGCGAGCGACTGTTGGGTCAACTGGTTCGCGCCCATCCCGACCACAGGCTCTACACGGCCACCAAGGTCCCGCCGAAGAACTGGCAATGGCCCAGCCGGCGCGAGTACTCGTTGGACGATTGCTTTCCGCCCGACCACGTGCGCCGCTACGTCGAAAAGAGCCTGGCCAATGCACGCTTCGACTCGTATGACCTCATGCAGCTCCACACGTGGGAGGACGCCTGGCTGGCCGACGATCGGTGGATCGAAGAACTGGCCAAGCTCAAGTCGGAGGGGCTGATCCACGCCGTCGGCATCAGCCTCAATCGCTGGGAACCGCAAAACGGCGTCGAGGCCGTTCGCAGCGGGCTGGTCGACGCGGTGCAGGTCATCTACAACATCTTCGACCAGAATCCCGAGGACGCGCTGTTTCCGGCGTGCCGCGAGCATAACGTGGCGGTCATCGCTCGCGTCCCGTTCGACGAGGGAACGCTGACCGGCAATCTGACGCTCGAAAGTACCTGGCCTCGAGGCGATTGGCGAAACACGTACTTTGTGGCCGACAACCTGCGCGAGAGCGTCGAGCGAGCAGAATTGCTCAAACGGCTCCTTCCCCCGGGCATGACTTTGTCCGAAATGGCCTTGCGTTTCATCCTCGGCGAGGCGACCGTCAGCACGGTCATTCCGGGCATGCGCAAGTGCCGCCACGTCGAGCAGAATCTGGCCGCCAGCGACGCGGGCCCTCTCGACGCGCCGCTGCGGGCCGAACTGGCGAAACACCGCTGGGATCGCTTGCCGACGGAATGGTCGCAGTAGGGCGAATCAGCCGCGACGCGGCAAAGGCTCCGTCACCATGAGGCATTGCCGCACACCCTTCGGTGGATGTATGGCTTACTTCTGCCGAAGGGTTTGTTGCGCGAAACGCCGCATAATCCGCGCAATATGTCTAAGCCGTCCCCCTGCCTAGGCTATAGACATACAGGACAAAATGCTAGAATAAAGGTCGGAATAGGGCTGGCCCGTTTGGGCGGTCACTGTGGCTTGCGATAGTGGAGAGGCGGCGGTCGGCTTGGTTGTGATTGTGCGTCGGGTGCTCTGTGCCGGTGATCCGGCTGCATCCGCTGACAATCCGTGCTCCTTGGTTGTTTTTTTCTTAGATTCCACTGTCTGTGAGGTGTAGTGATGAAACGAGCGGTTTTATTGTTGTTGGTTCTGTTGGTGAGCAGTTCGGCTTTGGCGCAAGGCATCGTGCCCGACGGAATAACGGGTCTGTGGCGTTTCCAGAACAGCGCGGACAAACTGAAGGCGACCATCGGCGTCGACCTGACGACGAGCAATGCGAGCAATAGCGGCTGGATGACGGGCCCCTGGACCACGATTGGGTACATGGGCGATCCGCTTTACTATTCCGATGGCGGCATCGTTCAGGAACGCGCTTGGGATTACCTGACGGTGAACCCCAGCTTCACGGCGAACGGCGGCGGCAGCTACGTCAACGAGTACACGGTCGCCATTGACTACGTGCAGACAAGCGGTCTTGATCAATGGAACAGCCTGTTCCAGACCGACTGGAACGGCAACGGGAGCGACGGCGAGTTGTTCACCGACGGGGCCGGCCATATCGGTATCGGCACGGCCGGTTATTCGACGTTGACCTACGACGCCTCAAAGTGGCACCGAATCGTGTTGTCCGTTGACAATGACGACTTCTTCCGAGTCTACGTCGACGGCACGTTGTTCCTCGATGGCGCGGGCCAAGGGGTTGACGGCCGATTCTCGCTCTATCCCGACCGATTCCATCTTTTCGCCGACAACAGTTGGGAAGACCAATGGGGTTTGGTCGGCACCGTGATGACGTGGAACCGTGCCCTGACGACGCCCGAAATTGCTCAAATGGGCGGCTGGATCGACGGCGCCGCCACGCCGACGGCGTTGACAATGATTCCCGAGCCGGGCATGGCGACGATGTTGCTGCTCGGCGCTATTGGCATGCTCGCGACAAGAACGCGCCGCCGCTAGGCATCGCGAAACGTTCGATTTA
>DOEZ01000714.1 GCA_003532715.1 Planctomycetaceae bacterium | reverse complement strand
ATTTCCAACTGGTTCAAAACAACAGTTCGAAAACCCATCGGCAATAGAGCTTCTTTTTGAACACGTTACCCGATTCAATCTCGTTCCTGCACCGGAGAATTATGACTCCGTCATCTTCGCCGCGACGCTCCTCGTTCAGGATGGCAGCGTCTTTTGGTCCCCCGAGGACGAGTGGAGACCAGAAGAACCAAATAGAGATGAGTTTACGTGGGTGTCCGCCAGGACACTGCGTTGGCGCGCAGTGAACTGGCTTGGTAAGGAACTCCACTACGGACCTGGAAACCGATAACGGATCAGGACAATTCTGTCGGGAACGACGGGAAGTCGCAAGTCTTCGAGTGAACGCAATTCTGGATAGCAAAGGTACTGGCGATTTCCCAAAGAAATATGCCGAAAAGGAGAGCGAAGGTGGTTCGGAGCGACATAGACACCTTCTTGATCTGGAATTGAAAGACGTTGAGGTGCCCGACTATGTCCGGCTCGATTATGCGGTCTGTGCCATCGACAAAGAGCCCTGCGGCTGGAGCGGCTGGATAATTGACGGCGTTTTCAAGATCATGGGGAGAAAACACCCAACGGGTACGGGTGACAAAGTTTTGCCAGCCAGAACCAATAATCGGTGCCCCGCATGTGGTCGGGCACTGTTCTCGACGGTGTCCGTTCGATTCAATAGGGGATAAATGCGCTCATGGCGCGGACGGCGCAACCGCCGGAGGCGGTTTTGAAAAGGCGTCGATCGGTGTGATGCAAACGTCCAAAACGAGTGACCTCTGTTGGTGAACCGATGGGATGTTCTCGCCAACTGGGTAAATACGAGGCTCGAAAAAGCCCCACGCTGCCGTATCCGGCATTCAACCCCGATACGACAGACGGAATCAAAAAATCGTCAAGGAAACCTACTCGGGCGGCACTAATGCCGAAACCCGCCATTTGTACCATAATGACCGCTGGCCGTGCCTCGAAGAGCGGCTCCCGTCGGGGAGCACATCAAGGCAGTTTCACCGCGTGGCCCCCCGTCGAAGTCGCCACCAGGGCAAGAGTATACGCTGAGGAGAAATTAAGACTCCCGAGCCCGTTGATCTTCCCTTTTGTTTGCCCATGATGCCTTTTGAAGTGAAGAGGGTCTGATGAAGAAGCGAAAGTCTGACCTTACGCTAATACTATGGACATTCAGCGGGATCTGTCTCGCTTTAGGTTTGCAAACAGGATGGTTTGCATTGAGGGTTCGTGCCCGTCTGGGTTCAGTGTCCGATCTTACTGCCGATACCGAAACTGTGCAGACTTTATACGTGCTCGCGGAATACTCCCTATTGGCCTTGTTCTTTCTGTCGGCGTTCCTCACGTTCGCAGTGGGCGGTGTCGTACACTGGTCGATTTGCCGGGTGCCATGTCCACGATCGTCGTGGACATGCTTGACCGAACAAGCTGACGGGGGAAATCCTGGGGAGGTGAAAGAACAAAGCTGCCATGCGGGAAGAGGGAAAAACGCTCATGGCGCGGACGGATAGCCGAAAAGGCAACCCACGAGCCGCCCTTATTCGCGTGCATTCGCGTCAATTCGCGGTTCTCTTCTTTCGCGTCTTCGCGGCTTCGCGTGNNCAATTCTTGGCCTGGAAACCCAACAGCCCCCATGCTATGACATCACTCGACGCAATACCGAAGGAGATAGGAGATAGGGGATAGGGGCGAATAGGAGATCATGCTGGCTCGACGACAACCTCTTCGTTCCCCAAATCCCGAAATCCAAAATCTCAAAACCCCTCACCCCCAACCCCCTCAACAGCCAGGGCTTTTGCAACAAACCCCCCAAGAGGAAATTTCGCCACTTACGAAAAACGATACAACCACTAAGCCGTGATACATCAAGCACTTCCTGACGATGCACGCCGACGTAACTCAAACGCAAAAGCAACGAGTGTTGTTGCAATGTTCGACGTGTATTTCAGGTCACTCGACACCCCAAGGATGGGCAAGCCATCCATGGCACACGGTGAAAGAAGGCCGAACGGGAATCGACGTGCAAGGTGGCGCAAACCTGCAAGGCAAGAAACAACGGGCATGGTCTTCCCCACGAAAAGTGGACAGTAGAAACGAATGCTTGCTTCTTTGGGTTGATGCCTGAAGGCTGTTGTTTCCTGGGGGACATCCCCCAGACCCCCGAAAGGTTTTTCGCTTTGAACCAGTTCCCGGTGAGAACTTAAAAAGGGGCGGCGTGGCAAGCGTGCTCGCACACGCCGCTCACCGGTCTACTGGGTCGAGTCGGCGCTCGGGTTGCTCCTCAGCAGAGCCCTATCCTCCGACTCGACATTCCGCATTGTAGTCCGCTGCGTCTCCTGGTCAATGGTCCGCGTCTACATTGCCTGTTCGTACTCGCACGGGCTCACGTAGCCCAGCGTCGAATGACGCCGCCGACGGTTGTAAAACACCTCGATGTACTCGAAAATGGCGTGACGCGACTCGTCGCGGGTCTGGAAGTCCTCATGGTGGATCAGCTCGGTTTTGATCGACCGATAAAAGCTTTCCATCACGGCGTTGTCCCAGCAGTTGCCCTTGCGGCTCATGCTGCACGTCATGCCGTATTGCGCGAGCAGATCCTGGTAGTCACGGCTCGCGTATTGGCTCCCCCGGTCGCTGTGATGCAGCAGGCCGGGCGGGGGCCGTCGGTTGTGAATGGCCATCCGCAGCGCGGCGATTGCCAGTTGCCGATCGATGCGATGACTCATGGCCCAGCCGACGATCTTTCTCGAAAACAAGTCTTGCACGGTCGCCAGGTAAAGCCAGCCTTCCCGGGTGGGCACGTAAGTGATGTCGCTGACCCAGGCGCGGTTCGGCTCCTCCCACGAGAATTGGCGATCCAGCAGGTTTTCGGCAACCGGTAAATCATGATTCGAGTCGGTCGTATGCTTGAATTTACGCCGGGTTTTCGCGGCGACGTCATGGTCACGCATATACCGCGCCACCGTATTGAGGCAGCACTTCTCGCCCCGCGCCTTCAATTCAGCGTGGATTCGCGGCGAGCCGTAAGTCTCACGGTTTTCCCGGTGGATGGTTTTGATCAGCACGACAAGCCTTCTTCGCGACTGGGCCTGCTTGCTTTCCGGTCGCCCGCGCCAGGCGTAAAATCCGCTCCGGCTGACCTTCAGCACGTCGCACATCACGGCGACAGGCCAGGTGTCACGATGCTGTTCGATCCACGCGAACCTCAGTTCGGCTCGCTGGCGAAGAAGGCCGTCGCTTTTTTTAAGATGTCGCGCTCCATCCGCAGGCGACGGTTCTCCTCCTGGAGCCGCCGCACCTGTTCGTCGCGAGAGGAAACTTTTCCCTTACCCGGAAAAGCCGCATCCGCCTCATCGACCAACTGTTTTCTCCAGGTTCGCAGCGCGTTTTCAGAAACGCCCAGACTTTCAGCCGCTTCCCGCAGGCTGTACCCTTCCTCGGTCACCAGCCGGACGGCCTCGACCTTGAATTCTCGCGTGTAATTGCGTCGCTTTCTCGGCATGTTCTCCTCCTCATGGACTCGTTAGTGTAACACCTTAACTCGGTGTCCACGAGTCATGGGGAAGCGCAGCAAGCCGTCCACGGCACGCGGTGAAGTGGGCCAAGTGGGAATCAGCGTGAAAATGCGTACCCAGAGTAGTTGCGCCACGGCGTGCCGTGTTGGCTACCGTTGCTGGAAGTCGAGAAGGAGTGCGTGGACGGCCGGCATTTGTCGGCGGATCCGTTCGGAAGTCGATGGCGTAAGCAACTTGGCCGTCAACGGGATGCCGCAGACAAAGCGGACGTCCTGATTGATCTGTCGGCCGTACTTGTACTCGAAGGGAAAACAGCCCGTCGCGTCGATCCGATTTTGCGGCAAGTGGCGGTTCGGCACGCTGACGTAGAACTCGGCCGACGGCGCGGGCCGGCTGCCGAGCAGGTTGCGCCGAACGAGGTGCCGATAGAGCTGCCGAGCCGTCGCGTCGGCCGGGTCGACCAGCACGACCTCCGGGGCGATCACCGTGGCATACGGCTCGCCGAGGCTCCGCAGATAGTCGAAGTGCTCGCGGATTGCGTCGGTGTAGTAGGGGTAATGCGTACATCCCAAGATGACGGCCCGAATGGTCTGCCCAGCGTTCGCGTCGACCGCCCGACGCACCAGCGAGGTCACATGGTATCGAACGTAGTTCTCGACCGAGTTCAGTTCAACGGCCACGAGTGCTCCGCACGAATCGCGCCGACACAGAAGACGGTTGCCTCGCGCATCGAATCGATATTCCTTCCAGAGCGAAGGTTCGATCGGGCACAGAGGGTGCCCCAACCGCGGACCTTGGTACCGCGGAATGCCGCGCGGCGCTTCGGCCGTCGGGTCGAGGTAGTCGGCGTCTTCGTCGATGGCCCCCGCCAGCCCAAGGCCCGGCTGTTGGACGATCGTGAGGTCGTCGCGGCGAAATCGTTTTCGATATTGCCGGCGGACGGCCAGGGGATAGGCTTCCGAATCGCAAGTTCCCTCGGTGGCCATGACCGCGAGCGTGTCGTTTCGGCTGTCGGCCGGAAGGAGGCGGACGGCGACCGTTGCTCCCGCGTCGACCACCCCAATCACGCCGATGTCGAGATTCCAGGCAGCCAGGGCACGGCGAACGTCTTCGAGCCCGTAGGCCGTGGCCGTGTTGCAGGCAATGACGATGACCTTGACCGGGTCTTTCAGGGCGGTCGGTTCGATCGCGTCGGCCGAGGCGAAATAGGTCGGGCCGAGCAGGAACTGGACGTTCTTGACGATGTGTTCACGCAGGAGATCGACCTTGCCTTCGCCGCCGTACCGCCCGTAGGGCATGTTCGCCACGTCGCCCAAATAGACGAATCGCTCGGCGGCAAGATCGTTCGCCTGATCGGCCGTTTCTTCCGGCGTGCCGTTCTTGAACCCGTCGAGCCTCAGCAACGCGTCGAGAACGGTCAGGCCGCCGGTGCCCGAATCGAAGACACCGACGGGCAGGTCTCTGCGCTGTTTGGGATACTTGGCCAGATCGAGGTAGAAGGGACTCCGCCGATTGGCGGCGACATCGTCGACAATCCGAAGCGTCGCGGGTTGGCTCGCCGAGGCCGCGGCGCACGAGAGCGCGAGAAGCACGACACCCCACGGACGAAACGCGGCTCGCATTGTATGGTCCGGAAAGCAGATTCGTTGTGTGAATTCAGCCCCAGCCCATTATACCACCAGTTCGGGTTGTTTCACAAGTCGGGCCTTCCGCCTGCCATTGAGTTCGAGACTGCGGCAGATGCCTCGGAGGAGCCGTTTTCGGGGCCGTCCCGGATGGTCTATAATCGGCGGCACGACAAAACCCCAACCAGTTGGAGGTGCCACATGCGTCCGCTCTTCAGCCAAGCGGTCCTCGTTGTTTTCGGCGGCGTGCTGCTCGCGGCGATTCCTTCCTCGGCCCAAGCGGCGTCGCCTTGCGAGCCGATCACGCTCGACCGGCTTCCTTTGCTTCCGCGCGACGTGACGCTGCACCAGTTCTCGAGCCACAACAAACGAGGGCTCAACGGCGACGCCGGCTGGTTTCTCTATCGCGACGACCGGGGTGACGCCGTCGTGTTCGACGCGGCCGGCCCGGGCTGCGTTCGCAGTTTTTGGCAGACCGATCTTTCCGAGGATCAGGTGTTGAAGTTCTATTTCGACGGCGAAACGGAGCCTCGCCATACGATTTCGTGCCTCGACCTGTACCGCGGCAAGCATCCGCTCTTTCCCGCCCCGTTGGCTTCGTTCGAGAAGCTGGGCTACTGGGGCGACAATCCCAACGCGGGAAACTGCTTCGTGCCGATTCCATTCGCCAAGTCGCTCAAGATCACGATGCAGGGGCGCGTCAAGTTTTACCATTTCCTCTACGAGCGGTATCCGCATGGCACGCCGGTGACCACGTTCACGGGCAAGGAGGACCGCACGATTCTGCTTCGGGCTTTCGCCGAACAGGGTGAAGACCTGCTTCCGCCGAGCGACGCCGAGGTGACCCGGTCGGAGTTTCCGGCGATCGAACCGGGCAAATCGGTTGAACTGTTTCACACGGGCAAGGCGGGGACCATCGCCCGGGTCGTGATCGAAGGCGACGCGAGCGAGGAGTTCTTGCGCCGGGCGGAGCTCGAAATGCGATGGGACGAATCGCCGTATCCCGACGTCGTCGCGCCGGTTGGCATGTTCTTCGGCCCGGCCGTGCGCCCCGAGGCGGTTCGGGCGATGCCGGTCAAGGTCGAGCTTCTGCCGGAGAATCGCATGCGGCTGACGAGCTGTTTTCGGATGCCGTTTTGGCGATCGGCGCGCATTGCGTTGGTCAATCGTTCGCGCGGATCGGCCGGGCCGTTGGGGCCGATCAGGGCTGAAATTCACGTGACGCCGCCTCGATTCGACGAGAACGAGGCCGGGTATTTTCGCACGTTGTATCGCGAGGGGCGCACCGAAATGGGACGCGACTGGCTGCTGTATCGGGCGGCCGGAACGGGGCGTCTCTTGGGCGTTGTGCAGACGATGGACGGCGCCCACTACTGCGAGGGCGACGAGCATTTCGCGATCGACGGCGCCGGATCGCCGCAGATCAACGGGACGGGGAGCGAGGACTACTACTTGGCCTGCTTCTGGCCCAATCGGAACTTCAATTTCCCCTTTGCCGGTTGCGTGGGCGACGTCAAGCTGCGGCCCGGCGCGGCCTGCTATTACCGATTTCATCTCGAAGCGACCGTGCCTTTCTACGGTGAAATCGACGCGCGGATTCAACACGGAGGTCGCAGCGACATCGTGTCGGAATACCGGAGCCTCGCGTTCGCCTATCTTCGGCGGAAGCCCGCCTTGCGCGAAACCGATCTACTCGACGTGGCTAATCCCACGAGCGAGCGGATGCACGACTATCGGGCAACCCGTTCGACGCTTACCGAGGAAACTGCCGCATCGCACGAAGGTTCCGACACGGAGACGGTCGTGCGCGATCGGGGGCGTCGTCACGAGGGGGGCGAAATCACGTTCACCGTGGCGATCGAGCCGGGCAATGCGGGCATGCGTCTGCGCCGGCGGCTCGACCAGAATGTCGGCCGCCAATCGGCCGAGGTGTACGTCGACGGGGAGTATGCCGGCACGTGGTATCATGCCGACCACAACCCGCACCTCCGCTGGTTCGATTCGGACCACGACGTGCCGGCGACTCTTACGCGGGGGAAGTCGGAACTCAAGGTGCGGCTGGTTCCACGCGAGGGCGACGGCCACGGTCCGTGGACCGACTTCCGGTATCAGGCGTTTGTTTTCGCCGACACAACGGACCGAGGCCTGGTTGTCAAAACCGGCGTTGGGAGAGAATAAGGGGTTTCTATTGCGAAGACAACTGTAGGGTGGGTCGAGCTCCGCGAGCCCCACCGCTCGCACTCCGTAAGTCCCACCAATCGCCCGATCACCCTTCACGATTCGGAAAAAGGGGAAAGGGGGGAAATGGAAAGAGGATAGAACCCGCACTCCGGGCACGACGCCTCCCTCACCCATCCAACCGAGCTCGCCAGGAATCGGGGTGATTGTCGAGACGCCGGGCCCTGTCCTCCGACATTGCCATCGAGTGCCATGGACGGCTTGTGCGTCCTTGGATTTCGCGTCTTCGCAGGTTCTTGCTGCAAGGTGCTGGCAGGAAGAGGCAGCGTTCGTGGTAGTGCGAACCTGCAAGGCAAGGCCGGCAAGGATGGGCAAGCCATCCATGCCACCCCGCTGTGAGCCAACCACCCTGTT
>DOEZ01000479.1 GCA_003532715.1 Planctomycetaceae bacterium | reverse complement strand
CCGGGCGTGGCTCGCACGTTTTCGCCGAAGAAGATTGCCTCGAACGACTCTCGCGGCTGGACGTGTTCGCGGCCTTCGAAGTCGATCAACAAGACGCGGCAGCAAATCTCGCCTTGGGCCACGCGGCTGGGCGTGTCCTGCTCAACGGTTGCCGCCATGCCGAGAATACAGAATGCGATCGTTGCGGAGAACATGGGGCTTTTCTCTGTTCGGGTGGGAAATCGTGGCGGGAAGGTCGTGTCGCACCCCGAAGACACGCAGCAGGATGAACCAACAAACTTCTGAGGAACACTAATCTCCACTGATCAACGCTAATAGAAGGGACTAGTGAAGATTAGCGATCATCAGTGTTCCTCGATCGTCGTGAAGTTTCCAGGAGACCCGGTCAAGTCATTCTGGCGGCTTCCTTGCGCACTGTCCAATCTTCAGTCTATCTCGGCGGCGGGGGAAAGGCAATGTTTTGTTGGTCGATTGTCAAACACGCCCGACCCACTTATAATGAGTGGTTCGCACATCGCCCACACGTTCCTGGTCGTTCCCCATGAATCTCTCACTCATCGCCACCGCCGCTTTTGGACTTGAAGCGGTCGTCGCGCGCGAATTGCAGTCGCTTGGGTATGCGACCGAGACGGTGCAGTCGGGGCGAGTCGCGTTTCGCGCCGATGCGGCCGGCATCGCGAGGGCCAATCTTTGGCTTCGCGCGGCCGATCGGGTGCTCGTGCGACTGGGCACGTTCGAGGCGACCGATTTCGGGCAGCTCTTCGACGCCACCCATGCGCTGCCTTGGCACGAGTGGCTGCCGGCCGACGCCTGTTTTCCCGTCTCGGGCCGGTCGATCAAGTCGCAACTCTCCAGCGTGCCGGCATGCCAGAAGATCGTCAAGAAGGCCATCGTCGAGAAGCTCCGCGCGTCGCATCGCGTCGAGACACTCGCCGAGACGGGACCGCAATTCAGCATCGAAGTGGCCCTGCTCGACAATCGGGCCACGCTGACGCTCGACACGACCGGCCCGGGCCTGCACAAGCGGGGTTATCGCACGCTCGTCGGCCGCGCGCCGCTGAAGGAAACGCTCGCCGCGGCCATGATCATGCTGAGCTATTGGCGGCCCGACCGGCCGTTGATCGACCCGTTTTGCGGTTCGGGCACGATTCCGATCGAAGCGGCCCTGATCGGGCGCGACATGGCGCCGGGGTTGAACCGGACGTTTGCCGCCGAGAGTTGGCCCGCGTTGCCCGCGTCGATTTGGAAAGAGGCCCGGCGCGAGGCGAGCGACCGCGCGAAACGATCGTTGCCCATCACGATCCTGGGAACCGACATCGACGACGAGGCGTTGAAACTGGCTCGCTACCACGCCGCGCAGGCGGGCGTCGATCACGACGTGCAGTTCACGCACCGCGATTTTCGCGACCTGTCGAGCAAACGCCCCTACGGATGCGTCATCTGCAATCCGCCCTACGGCGAGCGGCTCGACGTCGAGGGCGACCTGCGGGAGCTGTACCGTTCGATGCCCGAGGTGCTCCGCCGACTCAAGACGTGGTCGCATTACATTTTGACGTCGTATCCCGATTTTGAAACGCTCATCGGCCAGCAGGCCCACCGACGCCGCAAGCTGTACAACGCGCGGATCCAGTGTACGTACTACCAATTTCACGGGCCGAAGCCCGAGCGAGCGGACACTGGCGAGACGCCAGTGGCACCCGACGATGTAGCACAGCCGCCCTCGGCTNNCACAGCCGGGGGCGGCTATGCTACAGGGCGAGGGCGGCCCTGCTACGTCACAGCCGGGGACGGCTGTGCTGCGGGGGGAGGGTGATTCCGGGGCTGGTCATGCGTCAAGACGCGCGGTTGTCCAGCCGGCCTTCGGCGGGCTTTCGGCCAAGGCCCGGGAACAGGCCCAGTTGTTCGAGCGGCGGCTGGTCAAGCGGGCGCGTCATCTCCGCCGCTGGCCGACGCGGCAGGGCATCACCTGTTTCCGACTCTACGAGCGCGACATCCCCGAGATTCCGCTGGTCGTCGATCGTTACGAGGATTGTCTGCACATCGCCGAGTTCGACCGCCCGCACGAACGGACCGTGGCCGAACATGCCGACTGGCTCGATCTGATGGCCCGCACGGCGGCGCGGGTGCTCGATGTTGATCCCAAGCGGGTGTTCTTCAAGCGGCGGCAGCGGCAGCGGGGCACGTCGCAGTACGAACGCGTCGGCGATCAGGGGCGGACGTTCGTTGTCGGCGAGGGCGGCTTGCGGTTCGAGGTCAATCTGTCCGACTACGTCGATACGGGCCTGTTTCTCGATCATCGCATCACCCGCTCGATGGTCCGCGACGCGGCCGCCGGCAAGCGATTTCTGAACCTGTTCGGCTACACGGGTTCGTTCACCGTTTATGCGGCGGCGGGCGGGGCCGTGTCGACCACGACGGTCGATCTGTCGAACACTTATCTCGACTGGGCGCGGCATAACATGGGGCTTAACGAGTTCGCCGGCCCCGAGCATCGGTTCGTGCGCGACGACGGCTTGAGCTTCGTCGAAAGCTGCCGCGACACGTTCGACCTGGCGGTGGTCGATCCGCCGACGTTCTCGAACAGCAAGCGAACCGAGCAGTATTGGGACATCCAGCGCGACTATTCGGCGTTGCTTCGCGCGTTGCTCTCTCGCATGAGTCCAGGCGGGGTGGTCTACTTCTCAACCAATTTCCGCCGTTTCAAGTTCGACCCGGCCGTGTTGCAGGGCGCGACGGCGCGCGAGATCAGCCGCCAGACGGTTCCGCCCGACTTCCGCAACCAGCGGATTCATCGCTGCTGGCGGATCGTGAGGGGGTGAGGCATGTTTCTCGCACGAAGGCACGCAGACGCGAGCCCGGCGCGCGGAGTGTCCGCCGGCTCTGCTGGCTACGATGAGCCGTTGCGGTCCTCTCGTTTGCGCTTCGGGTTGGTATCGGGTGGTGGAAAACGGTCCAGGGAGGATCGGAACTGGCACGGGCACGGCGCGTTGGGGGGGATAATGGGCCGAATCGCCGATAGAATGTCCGCCAGACCTTCGCGCGACCGTTTCGGGTTGGCTATCATGAGTCAATCGCGACCCTTTCCCCCTTCCCTACTTCTTTCAACTTGTTAACGGAGGTTCACACCATGGTAGTTCGTAACGTACGGCGGTTGTTGATTGACCGTCGAGGGATTCCCTGGAGCCGGTTCGCCTGCGCGTCGCTGGCCCTGGTTATCGCCTTTTCGGCGTCGATCGGCCGGGCCGACGACATGGCCGCGCTGGCCAAGCCGCAGGAAGGCCGCAGCATGCGCGCGACGTCAGCGGCGGTCGATGCCGACGGCAACTTCGCCCACAGCAATTCCGACAACTCGCGCGTGAAGCCGGGCACCACCAAAGTCGTCCTCGAAGCCGAGGGGCCCGGCGTCATCACCCACATGTGGTTCACCTTCCTCGGACCCGAACCGCATACATGGGCGCCGAAGGGTTCGGCGAACCATCAAGAGATGCTTTTGCGAATTTACTACGACGGCAACGAGCGGCCGGGCGTCGAGGCGCCGTTGGGCGATTTCTTCGCCAACAGTTTCGGCAAGCGGAGCGAAGTTATAAGCGTGCCGGTTGTGGTCGAGGACGCCGATTCGTACAACTGTTTCTGGCAAATGCCGTTTCGTAAGTCGATTCGCATCGAGGTGATCAACCAGAGCAAGGATAAGGACATCGGCCTGTTGTATTACAACATCGACTGGATCAAGAAGGATTCACTGCCCGAGGACACGCCCTATTTCTATGCTCAATACCGTCAGGAGTATCCGGTCGAGCAGGGCAAGGACTATTTGATTCTCGACACGAAGGGAAAGGGGCACTACGTCGGCACGGTTTTGAGCGTGCGGACGCGGAGCCCGTCATGGTTCGGCGAAGGCGACGAGAAGATCTACA
>DOEZ01000070.1 GCA_003532715.1 Planctomycetaceae bacterium | reverse complement strand
AGCCCAGGGCAACGCCCTGGGGAAACAACTCCGGGTGGCCATCTTTCGGGCTTGAAATCACCCCCGCCCATATGCTATGAAAGCATGCGTTCGATCCGGCGGATGGTGCGCGCCCGCCTCGCGTGAACGGCTGCTTCTCGCCCTTCGCGGCTTGACTGTGAAAAAACCCGGAACCAGAAACAGGCCCTCGCCCATCCCGACAAAACCAAACTCTCGACCCCCTCAAGCGATAGGGCTTTTGCAACAACCCCCCCAAAAAATGATCGGCCACTTACGAAAAACGGCCCGACCCATAAACCGATAAACGCCAAACACTTATCCTCTCCAACCCATGACCTAACCAGAATGCAACGGCAAAGAGTGTTGTTGCAGAATTCGATATGCCACGATGCCCCCGACGGACAAAGCAGCTCGCATTCGGTCGGGTTCACTTTGCCGCGAGGTCCCGCTCGGCAAGCGAGTCCTACTGGGGTACCATAGTCGGGGCGCCGGGGCATTCGACCACACGGAACAATTACCATGCACATCGGATCTTCGGACGACGTTTCGGCTCGATACGATGCTCGCTTTGCCCGCTACACAACGGCCATGCGCAACGAGATGCCCGATCGCGTGCCGCTGCGCCCTTTCGTGGCCGAATTCACCGGCGTCCATGCCGGATACACGGCGCAGGAACTCGCGCACGATTACCAGCGCGCCTTCGAGGCCGCGTGCCGCTGCGCGGCCGATTACGACTGGGACGCCGTCGTGGCCAATATGGTCTACGTCTGGACCGGATTGGCCCAGTCGCTCGGCCTTCGCTACTACGCCGTGCCGGGCATCGACATCCCAGCCAACACGGGCTTTCAGTATCGCGAACCGTCGAAAGACGACGCCTTCATGAAGGCCGACGAGTACGATGCGCTGATCGACGATCCGACCGGATTTCTCTACAACGTGTGGCTGCCCCGCGTCAGCACCCAGCTTTCGCCGATCGGTGAGCCCTGTACCTACAAGAACAACTTGGCGCTGGTCAAAACGTCGATGGCCATGATGCAGTACTTCACCGCGTTCGGCCCGCAGGTCGAGCGGCTCCGACGCGAATGCGGCGCGGTGTCGGCCATTTCGGGCATCCTCAAAGCGCCGATGGACATCATCGCCGACAAGCTGCGAGGCTACCTCGGCCTGGTCGACGACCTGTTCGAGCGGCGCGACAAGGTTGTCGCCGCGTGCGAGGCGCTGGCGCCCCACCTGCTGCACGTGGCGCGAAGCACGGCCGATCCGACGGGCAACGTGCCGATTGGCTTCTGGATGCACCGTGGCGGCGTGCCGTTCGTGTCGCCCGAAATCTTCAAAAACATCTACTGGGCCACGCTCAAACCGATCATTCAGGAGCTTTGGGCCGCCGGTCACCAGACGCTGTTCTACGCCGAGGGGAATTGGGACCATCATCTCGAGTCGTTCGCCGAACTGCCTGAGCGGAGCATCGTCTATCACGTCGACCAGGGAAATCTCTTCAAAACGCGCGACGTGCTGGGCGAGCGGTTTTGCCTGAGCGGCGGCTTGGCCAACACAATGCTGTCGCTCGAGTCGCCCGCGAACGTCCGACGACGCGTCAAAGAGATCATCGAAGGCGTCGCGGGCAACGGCGGCTACATCATGGACGCCAGCGCCATCATTCAGAATGACGCAAAGGTCGAGAACCTTCGGGCGATGACCGAGGCGACGCTCGAATACGGCGTGTACAGCCGGGGACATGCCGCGCCGCCCTCGCTCGGCGGCCCGCGACCAAAGCCCGAAGACGCCGCCGGCGGCGTCTATTTGCCAAATCCGCCGGCCGAAAAACCACAGCCGGGCGAGTGTGTCGCGTGGTCGAAGAAGCGGGCTGAAATCCCCGAAATCCAAGGCGATGAAGCCGTGTGCCGAGAAGTGTGGCAAAACATCGACGCGTTGGGCAACACGTTCATCTGGCAGATGTTGTTGTCGTTTTAGCCCGGTGAGCTTTCGTCGTCCTTGCTTTTGGGCGGTTCGCCGAGCAGCCTCGCGACGCTTGCCAGTAGGCGATCCATGGCGAACGGTTTGCGAATGTAGTCGTCGACGCCGAGCATTTCGGCGTATGCCTTGTGGCGGCTTCCCTCGTTGGCCGTAATCATGATGATTCGCAACGGGACGGGCCGCGTCCGGCGCAGACGTTCGAGCACCAGAAAGCCGCTCCGCTTGGGCATCATCATGTCGAGAATCACCAAGTCGGGATCCTCGCGCTCGGCCAAGGCAAGACCCTGGTTGCCGTCGCGCGCCACGACGATTTCATATCCCTTCGACTCCAGGGCCAACCGCATCGACTCGATAATCTCCTGATCGTCGTCGACCAAGTGAATCCGCTTTTTTTCACGCTGTACCTGTTCGTCGGCCATGTCCTTCACGTCCTCTGTCTAACGAAAACCGATCGCGGACCGGTAGAGTATGCAACTTTATGGTACTAAAGATACGCGAAATGCTCCGTGGTTTTCAAGGCGGGGGCCGATTTGGCAGCTCGCGGAAGCTCGGTGATCTTGGTAAGCTGCGGAGCCGTGGTAGCCAGGGTCATTCGCGAGCTAGCTTGGTTCACAGCCGGGGGCGGCTATGCTACATGGCGACACAGCTACATGGTGACACAGCGGGGGGCGGCTATGCTACATAGTTTCACAGCCGGGGGCGGCTATGCTACGTGCGGAGGGCGAGCGTGGCTTCGACGAGTTTGTCGGGGCCGTGGAGGATGACGTCGCAGGCGGGCAGGCCCAATTCGGCTTCGATGGCCTCGCACTCGCGATTGACGCGATCGGCCGACACGGCCCGGCCGTTGACGGCCACGGCGAACACCCGGCACGGATGGATCAGGCTGGCGGTCGTCTCGTAATAGCGAATGACTTCGGCGATCGGTGGCTCGGGGTGCTCGCCGGGGCCGCCGAATCCGAACGCCGGGCGACCGATCTGGTAGCAGTAGATCAGCCCGTCAGGTCGCGACCCGTGCAACAGGCCCAGCGTCACCGCGCTGTAACGGCAGTCGAGCAGGCTGCCTTGTCCCTCGATCAGCAGAACGTCGTGCTGTTGGTGGGTTAAGACGAGTTCCTCGGCCGCGCCCGAGATGAAGTCGCCGATCACACGGTCGATCGGCAGTCCGTTCGCGGCGATGGCGATTCCGATCTGGCCGGTGGCGACGAAATGCGAGTCGACGCCTCGGCGGCGCAGCCCGGCGTCGAGCTCGAGCGTGACGGTCATTTTGCCGCAGGCGCACGAGTTGGCCACCGTGTGGACGCGCAAGCATTCGGGCCGGAATCCGCGGCCGGTGGCGATGCGGCGGCAGTCGTTTTTTCGGAGGTCGATCAGTTCGGCGCCGCTCTGGCGGGCGGCGGCAACGAAGTCGGGATCGTCGGTCAGGAATTCATGATTGCCGGAGACCACTTTCATGCCGCGCCGGACGGCCTGGAGGATGATCGCCCGCCAGTCGGCCGGGATGAGGCCGCCGGGAGGCGCTCCGCCGAGCAGGAGGGTGTCGGCGCCGGCGACGTCGTCGAGCGAGGCGGCGATGGTCATCGAACCGCCGATTCCGTATACTTCCTGACACGTGCGGTCGGCATGGGTGCTATCGACCACCCCGGCGACGTCGGCAAGACGGTATCGCAAGACGGCCGTGGCGAATTTGGCGTCGATCGGGTCGGCGATTCCTTCGGTCAGGACGACCATTCGGTCGGGCATGGACTCCTCCGTGAGCGAGTGTGGTGAATTCGGGGCTACACGGCCATTTCTTCGGCGACGACCTGCACGTCCTCTTCGGCCGCGTTTGTCAGAGCATTATCGAAGCACTCCATGAGGCGGTCAAGTAGCGCCAGATTGTAACGTCCCTCGGCCGCCTGTCTACGAAGCAGCCCGACGGCCTCGTCATGCAACATGGCTCTACGATAGGGCCGATCGCTAATCAGTGCCGTGTAGGCGTCGACCAGCCCCACGATCTGGGCCCCCAAAGGAATGGCATCGCCTTTGAGCCGGTCGGGATAGCCGTTCCCGTCCCAACGTTCCTTGTGATGGCGAATGATCGACAAGACGGGGCGAAGCGGCTTGAGCGGCGAACAGATTTCGCAACCGATCTCGGGGTGTTGGTGGATCAGGGCCATTTCCCGAGGGGTCAGTGCATCCTGTTTTTCGAGGATATAGTCGGGGATCGATATCTTGCCGACGTTATGCAAGATCGCGCCGTACTTGAGAGTCTTCAATTCCGCGAGGTCCATGCCGAGCTTTTCGCCCAACATGACCGAATAATGAGCCACCATGCCGATGTGGGCTTGTGAGTAGCCGTCCTTGACCGCGACGGCTCGAGCCAGTGTCAAGGCCACTCCCTCGGCGCCGACCAGTTCCTGGTTGAACTGGTAGATTCGCAACAGCGAGCGAATCCGCACTGTCAGGTCGGCCCTGTTGATCGGTTTCACGAGGAAGTCGTCCGCGCCCGCCTCGTAGGCTCGGATCTTCTCCTCGGGCGTATCGATCGCGGTCGCGAGAATCGCGGGAATCAATTGTAGCCGGCTGTCGGCTTTCATGGCGCGGCACACGTCGAAGCCGTCCTTTTTCGGCAACTTGGCGTCGAGAAGCATCAGGTGGGGAGTCGGTCGAGAATGCGCCACTTCCAGGGCCTCGATTCCGTTTTCGGCTTCGACCGTTTCGCAGTCCAGGGCCGACAACCACTGCCGAATAATACGGCGAACCGACGGATTGGCGTCGGCCACGAGAACTCGCGTGGGCTCCTCCTCCAACTCCTCGGACGGCGAGCGAAGCCATTTTGCGGCCGATCGCGACTTGTCGGATTGGGAATTCGGGGTTCGTTCGGCCCGGTTTCGCGGGATGAAGTCGTCGATGCTTCGTTCGGTTCGAGCCGTCGACGAGGACAATTCGGACGTCGGCGAGTGTTTCGCGACGTACTCCGACGCGTCGAGCGGCAATCGGACGGTGAACACGGTTCCCGAATCGGGGACGCTGTCGGTTGTCATCGATCCGCCGTGGATTTCGACAAGCCGTTTGGCCAGGGACAATCCCAAGCTGGCATGAATGCGCCACTCATCGTCGGTGTCTTCACGATACGGATCGAAGAATGCCTTCATTTCTGGTTCGGCGACGCCCTTGCCCGTGTCTCGCACACTCAACATCAGTTGTTCGTCGTTCTTGCGAACTTGGAAATTCACGGTGCCGCCGTCCTTGCTGAAATCGACGGCGTTGGCCAACAAGGTGAATACGACCTGTCGCAACCGGATGGGATCGGCGACGACGAGCCCGATGTCGTTCTGAACGTGAGTCCGGATTTCGACGCCCAACTTCGCGGCGCGTGCATGGGTCGACGCGACGCATTGATCGATCAATTCGTTGACGGAAACCGGTTCGCAACGAATGCTGACTCTTCGCGCTTCGACCTGTCCGTAATCGAGCAGGTTGTCCACCAGAACCATCAGGCAGCTCACGTGGCGGTCGAGATCGGTGAGCGACTCGTGCTGAGAATCACTCCACGCCTCGTCCGGCTCGAAGAGCAGCCCGTCGATGATCGTGCGGATGATTGCCAGGGGTTGACGGATATCGCGCGAGGCGGTCATCAGGGCGGTGCCTCGTTCGGCGGCGGCCTTTGTCTCGACCTCGCGCCGGACCTCGTAACGAATCTCCTCGCGTTGGAACCGATACGCTTCGGCGGCCAGACGCCATCCGAGGTAGAGCAGAACGAACCAGAAGGTGATGTCGCTCAGGACGGCCATGACGGGGTGGCTGATGCCCGGCGCTGCCGCCAAATGGACTCCCAGCAGGGTTCGAGCGACGGCGGCGAAGACGACCAGTTCCATCAGGGCCAAGGCGCGGCGTTTCACCAGCACGTAGGCGGCCACCATGATGCCCGTCAGATACAGGATAAGAAGCACCCTGTCCTGAACCAATTGTTGGTGGAAACCAGCAATGGTAACGAGGGCAGCGACGGCGATTATCACCGCCAGAACAAGTGATGTACGATCTTGGGCCGCGAAGGTGGTGGTTACAATGCCTTTAAGCGTCATGGAATGGTCCTCGGCACGTCTTGCTTCGATGAGTCGTTCTCTCGGCGACCGTGTCGGCCGTCATCGCGAGACCGGTCCGCGAGAGGTATAATGTCTTGTTGGGCACGGGGTTAAACTTCGCGCGCCGTCTCGGAAACTCTAGCTTACAAATGCGTGGAATGCGAACGGGGAGTGAGTCCATCCGCCCCGGCGACAAGGGCGATCGCTGGACGGATTCACCGCCGAGAACGCGAGAAGGTGAGGAAAGGGTGCATCTGGCCGTTTTGTGTCACGTGTCCAAATCGGAACGGTTCTTTGGGCATTGTCCAATGCGTCAGTGGGTGGGGTGCGTCTCGATACGCCAAGCAGACCAAGATTGAACCCCGAGCGTCAGCGAGCGGCCTTGGGAGTGGCTGTAAGGCGGAATGGAATGCGTCCCGACGCATCAAGCAGACTTATGCGCGCGGTCGGATTACTCAGGTGGCTTGCGTCGCGTGGTCATCCGCCATCGTGGATCCGTGGGTGGATCAACCTGGCTGAATGTTACGGTGTAGTACGGGTCCAGGGCGTACACATGGGTCTCGGTGTTGTCGGGGTCAAATTGTGCGCGACCCGCCGCGATGGCAACCTGCAAATAGTCTATTTCCTCGCGCAGATCGCGTAGGTTAGGCAAATCGGTTGGCTCTTCGGAACGTGCATGAACAGACCAGGATTGCTCACCTTCGGAAGGTGGAGTGAAGATGACGGTATAGGGCTCCCCGCCAATCAAAATGGTATACTGGTAGTCATATTCCCCGTTTTCTTGATCCACCGGTTCAGTCAATTCCAAGAGCGCAAGTCCCGCCGCCAGTGCCGCGACCGGGCCTTCGTCGCATTCTCGACCGAGTCGGTGCGCGATCTGTACTCGCAGGGCGGAGGAGAGGTGCTTGTAGCTCAACACGAAAAACAGGTTGACCAGGGCGATGAAGACCAAAACGAGCACCATCGCGTAGCCTTGCCGCCGGGATGAAGTCGCCGCGGTCATGACGCCACCCCCTTCGGCACGTAGAAGATGTACCGATACGGACGACGATACTTGTCCGGTATGCCGGTGCTGTCGGGATCGCGGAAGGAAAACGTCAACGTGACCTTGATGCGGTCGTCCAATTCGGTGTCATCGAGGTGCATGTAATAGACATTCTCGGCCACAACGACGGACACTTCGCCCTGGGCTCGCACGAGAGTGTGTTCGTCCGCATCGACGGCATAAGTGACTACTACCGCCGGAGTCGCGTCGTACGAGAGAATCAGCGTGGTCTCGTCCTCACCAATCGCGGCGCCCGCAAACCTCGCTTCGCATTTTACACCGCTGATTTCAGCTCTCTTCCGGGGTAGGCAGCCACCGCAATCGGCCGCGAGGCTCATGGCCGTGAGCTGGGCCTCTTGCCCCATCCGACAGTCAATCATCATGTCGATCGAAGGTTGCCCCACGGCGTCCCACGCGAGTGGCAGAATCATCGCGACGAGGAACGTCATCAGGATGCCGACGACGATGACCTCGACCAAGGTGAAGCCCGATTTCTGGCTGCGTTTCATATCACTTTTTCGCGTCTTCGCGTCTTCGCGTGAGTCATTTTGTTGCGTCTCGACACACCCTACGGTCTGCGGCCTCTGATCCATGGCCGGGCCCGCTCGCTTACGCTCGGGGTTCGGGTGTTCCCGCTCAGGGGATCGAGATTGTCTTCTTAATCACATCCACCGAGGCCTCGGCGCTTTGAGCGGTTACCACGATATTTGGTTCGTCCGTTTTATCGATGATGGACACACTGTTGACGACTTCCACGCCGGCTGGAGTGCCGGGCTTGATCTGGAGGTTTTCCGTGTCGCGAATTGTATCGCCATCGAGGTCTTTCACTTCCGGCCGAAGGCGAGCCGGCGCGCCGAGCTTGCGAACCCAGGCGTAGGCCAATTCGCACTCCTGAATGGTCGGTGGAATAATATGGTAGACGGGACCATCAGCGCCGACACGAAGCGGATCGATCCAGTAGTCTTGTTCCGCGTCGTAGCCTTCATCGTGTTCCCAATGGTCCTGCAGCGCCCTGAGTTGTCTCGACTGAACGACCACCAGGGGCACGAGGCTCGCCATCATGATTCCCAGAAGGATCAAGGCAACCTGAAGCTCGATGAACGAGAATGCGCGTCGCAATAGCTTGTTTCGGCGATTCGTTTTCATGGCACATGCCTAATCCTGGAAACCGACTCCGATCGAACTGCCGCCGCTTGTGATCGACCCGGTGATCGACCCGGTTTGATTGATCGTGAACGAGCCGCTCCACCCACCACCGGTTTTGCGGGTGGCGGTTGCAGTAAAGGTCGTTTCACCCGCGTCGGTGATACTGTACTCGTAATACTTATTGTTGTCGCTCATGATCATTGGGTCGATCAGGCTCATGCCCGACGCTTCGAGTTCGCTCCAAACGTCTGTGAACTCGCGATGTTCGAGCCAATAGACGCGTTGGGCGGTCCAAATAGTGCGGAGGTTGGCCACCGCGACGTCGGCTCGCGACTGTTCGATGCTTCGGCGAAAGCTGGGGGCGGCGGAGGCAACAAGCACCCCGAGGATGGTGACCACCACCATGAGTTCGATCAGCGAGAATCCGGACTTGCGGCGTGAGGCGTGCAATACCTTGGGTGGCCCAGCTTCTTGAACCTGGGGGCCGAAAGCTCGAGAGGTTTCGCGCTGGCGTATTTGAAGCAGAGCCTTGTCGGCGAATCGCACCGTGCCTCTTGTCGCTTCGCGACACCGGTTCAAGAACCGGCGCCACTCGCCGTCATTCGGGATTCCAAAGAAATTTCGCATCAACTCACTTTGCCCGACATTTCGAACATGGGGATGTAGATGGCCAACATGAGGGTAGCGATGGTGCCGCCCATGAACATGATGATGACGGGTTCCATGAGTTTGGTGGTTTTGGCGATGAAGGCTTCCATGCGTTCCTTATAATAGGGCGCCAGTTCCTCCATGACGAGGGACAGCGTGGCCGACTGTTCGCCGAGGCGGACCATATTGGTCATCATGCTGGTAAACAGGCCCGTTTCTTCGAGCGAATCGGCCAGCGACGTGCCGGCGGCGACTCGGCCCTGCGCGAAGCGAAGGGCGTCGAGATAGGCTGGATTTCTGCGGTAGACGGTGGCCAAGGTAGTCAGGGTTTCCAGCATGGGAACGCCGCTCTTGAGCAGCAGGCCCAGGTTCGAGGCGAACCGGTACATGGCCGATTGAACCATGAGTTCTCCGACCAGCGGCACCGCCAGCATTATCGAGGTCACCGTTCGGAGCCCGGCGTCGGTTCTGATGTACTGGCGGAACGAGACGACGGTGATGACCACGGCGACGGCGGCATAGGCTCCATAGTTGAGGACTTGGTCGGACAAATTGACGACGAATTGGGTGATGCCGGGCAGTTCCGCGCCCATTTCGCGGAACATGTCGGCGAAGGTGGGGACGACGAACGAGAGCATGGCAGCGATCAGAAGGATCGCGACCACGAAGAGGACGAGTGGATACATCATGGCCCCTTTGATCTTTCGAGCAGTGGCGGCTGAATCGCGAATTTGTCGGTTCAAGTCGGTCAGCACCATCGACATTTCACCGGATACCTCGCCGATGCCGACGAGTTCGATCCAGTGGTCCTCGAATACGTTGCGGTGTTCGAGGAGGACGGAATGGAGCGATGCCCCGGCGGCGACGCGATTGGCGACGGTGTCGAGGATCTCGGCCATTCGGGTGCATTGGCTCTGATCGGCGCAGATTTGTATGGAGTCGACCAGCGGCGTTCCGGAGGCGACGAGCGTGGAAAGCTGTTGGAAGAAGGTGATCTTGTCGTCCAGCCTGACGCGTTTGTGCTTCTTGCTGGTCACGCGAGCGTGTTCGACGAACCAGTTAGAGTTGGTGGATTCCATGGACATTACGCCTTCTCCTCCTCTTCCTCTCCGGCGACGGCGACGCTGAGGGCCTCTTCGAGACTCGTGTATCCCTCGATTACTTTCTTCAGCGCGCTATCGTAGAGCAGGCTCATTCCCTGTTCGGTGGCTGCTCGGCGCAGGTCCGGCAGGGCGGTTCTCACCTGGATCAGGTCGGCCAGTTTCTCCGTGATGCGAATCACCTCGAACACGCCGACCCGGCCTCGGTATCCCTGGTCGCGGCATTCGCGGCAGCCGACGGGTCGGTATATTGTCTGGCCCGGCTTTAGGCCGACGCGCCGTGCCGTGTCGGCCTCGCATTCGTATGATTCGCGGCATTTCGTGCATAGGCGACGGATGAGTCGCTGGGCGACGAGCACGCGCAGCGTCGAGGCGAGTAAGAACGCGTCGATGTCCATGTCCTGCAATCGGTTGACGGCCGCCAGCGCGTCGTTCGTGTGCAACGTCGAAAGAACGAAGTGGCCGGTCAACGCCGCGCGCATGCAGATGCCGGCCGTCTCGGGGTCGCGGACCTCGCCGACCATGATGATGTCAGGGTCTTGACGCAAAAAGGAACGCAGCGCGCTGGCGAAGGTGAGGCCGACCTGTGTCTTCACCTGGATCTGATTGATTCCCGAGAACTTGTACTCGACCGGATCCTCGACGGTGCAGATGTTCACGTCGGGTTTATTGAGCCGATTGAGACAGGCGTAGAGCGTAGTGCTTTTTCCGCTGCCGGTCGGCCCGGTCACGAGCATGAGTCCGTGCGGCAATTCGATCGCTTCGCACAAGTCACTCGACTGACGTTCGTCGAATCCGAGTCCGGAGAGTTCGAGGGGTATGGAACTTCGGTCGAGGACTCGCAAGACGACCTTTTCGCCGTGAACGGTCGGCACGGTGTTGACTCGCAAGTCGATTCGTTTGTCGCCGGTCTTCAAGGCGATGGCGCCGTCTTGTGGTTTTCGCTTTTCGGCGATGTCCATTTTGGAGAGCACCTTAATGCGCGCGACGACCGACGGGTAGAGCGATAGGGGCGGCGGGGCGACCTCGATCAGTTTGCCGTCGGCGCGGAGGCGTATTTTGCATCGTTCCTCGAACCGCTCGATGTGAATGTCGCTGGCGCCGACGCGGAAGGCCTGTTCGAACATCTGATTGACGAAGCGGATGATGCGGCCGTCGCGCCCGGGTGGCGGCGGCTGATCGAGATGGAGGATCTCCTCGTTGGCCCCGTCGTCGAGCGCATCCATTTCTTCTTCATCGACCGCCTCAAAATCCCCCGAGTTGCCGCCCGCGCCGGGCCAGAACGTGTCCTCGAAGAACGTTCCCAAGATGCCCTCGATGACCGAAAGCGGCGCGATCATGGGAAAGACCGTCTTGCCGGTGATCCACTGCAGCTCGTCGACGATATGCAGCGAATTCGCGGTGAAGAAGGCCACGTCGAGAGCGTTGTCGTGCAACGCGACCGGCACGAGCAGATGGTCGCGGCAAAGCTTTTCGGGCAGCAGGCCGCTCAACTCCCTGTCGATGCGGACTTCGGTTTGCGACGGCTCGAACAGCGGCACCATCAGGTATTCGGCGTACGCCTCGGCGATGTCGCGTTCGCTGACGATTCGCATTTTGAGCAAGACGTCTTCGATGGGAAGTCGTTCTTTGCGCTGGGTTTCCCGAACCGTCGGCAGATCCCCTTCCTTCAAGCATCCTCGCTTGACGAGCAGATCGACGATCAGGGTATCGGTTCCGGCGGCGGTGACAATTTGGCTCATGGCGATTCCCCCGTCGCTTGGGCCTGTTGAAAAAGTCGTATCAGGTCCTTTGCCGAGGTGAGTCCCGCCGGCAACGTCTCGGTCGCACGGGCCGGCTCGCTACCCGTGCCCGCCAACGTTTCAGCCGGATCCTCGCCATTGGTGGTCGTGTCGTCACCGCCCGACTTTTCGGTGTCGCCGGAACCCGAAAAGGTCAGCGTCCACGTCTCCTTGCCGCGACGAAGGACGACGCTTTCGGCCAGGATGTCGGCGACGATCCAGGCCTTGTCCGGCGGCGCGCCCGAGTCGAGCCGGTCGCCCGGCCGATAGACCTGGTTGCCGATGGTGGCCAACCGCCGCTCGCCTTGAACGAGCGTCGCGCGGAGCATGAGGGGCGCGACCGTTCCCTCCGCCGACTTGTCCTGGGCGGCGAGCCCCGCCGCGTTTTCAACACCGGCCTGCGTCGTCTTCAATAGCTCTTCGGCCAGTTGGTCGGCGGTCACAAACGGGTTTCGCTTGTGAGCCGAGTTAGGCGTCGGACTCAGCAGCGATTTGGCGATGGCGACCAGTTCGCCCCCCGTTCCGCCATGGTCGACGGAATCGTTACCGAAAACATACGGCCAACAGCACCACGTGAAAACCGCGGCGACGACCAAGAGGGGCGCGATTTTTTGCAGGGTTCCGGACATATCATCCTCGCAATCCCAGAAGTGTCAACTTCATTTCCAATTGATCGCTGCGCGGCAACGGCGACATGCTGATCGAATCGATGCGAAACAGGCGTTCGTTCGTCTCGATCCAGTCGAGAAACGCGCACAAGTCGGGATAGGCTCCACGCATCTCGACCTTAACGACAACGGCCTCGAACGGGCCCACTTGCCTGGCTTCGCCCGGATCGGCCTTGACCAGTTGGACGGGGTGCTTGCGAACGCCGCCCAAAACGTACTGGAGCCATTCGTTGTTGTCCGTTCCCTTGGGAACGCGTTTCGAGACGCGGGCAATCTGGGCCTTGAGTTGTTCGATCTCGTCGGTCAGCTTCGCGTGTTCCTTGAATCGGTTCAGATCTCTTGTCGTTTCGCCGATTCGAGCTTCCAACGGCAAGTACACACCGAAATAGCCGATGGCGAGAACAACGCCGGCAATGAAGATACGCAGTTTGAGCGGATCGCGCAGATGCTCGGCCAGCACGTGGAAACGATTCTGTCTCTTTCTATCGCTCTTCATGACTTCTTTCTGCTCGCGCCGCTCGCCTTCTTGCCGGCCGAGCCGGCTTCGAGAGTGATCGTGAACATCGCGGCCGGATTGCGGCTTCCCCTCGACGTTCCGTGCGAAAGGCCGTCCACCTTGATCAGGGGAAACTCCGTGCGTATTGCCGGTTCGGCGCGAAATTCGTCGATTAGTTTGTCGATTCCCTCGGGCGTCTCGCCGCCGGGAGGCAAGGGCGCCTCGGCTTGCAGCACGAGCGAGGCCGAGGGTCCGCCTCTGCCTCTTTTTCCGGCACCCGCGCCGCGAAACGCGGCGGCACCACGAACCGAGGTGATGGAGACTTCGTCGGGCAGGCAAAGCGACAGATCGCGCAGACACGCGGTCCAAAGCGTACGACTATCGAGGAAGCCTCGCACCGCGCCAACCTCGTTTTCGAGCCGCTTTTTCTCCTTCAATAGGGTCGCCTTGTTGGCTGCGGGGTCCGCGGCCGAGGCGGCCATGCCGATCTGGACCTCTTGCCGCTCCTCGAAAAGCGACCAATAACGGTGCCCCAGAAAGGCCGCCATGCACGCCAGGAGAATCAGTTGGACCGCAACCTCGCGCCAGGGAAAGAGCGTCCCCAAAGAAGGATCCGGCCGCAAGGTCCGGCCCAGGTCGAACTGTCCGGCATCCTTGTCGAGAGCCCCCAGGGCCGCGCCGCGCGCGACGTTCGCCTGGTCGAGCGTCGGACCGTCAAACCAGGTCAACGGCAGTTCCAGCTGGTCCTCGATCCAGTCGATGTCGAGCAAACGTTTCAGATTCGCTCGCCCATGAATCACAATCGCGTCTAGCGGCGCGTCGATGCCGCACGCCTTACCGGTGGCCCAGAGGGCGCGGCATGCCATGACCAAGGATGCAGCCTCCTCGCCCACTGTCAGGCTCGTGAACCGCCATAGCAAAGGATTCTTGTTCACGACCAGCATGGTCAACACGCGAGACTCGGCTAGAAACAGCCGCAGCACGACCTTAGCCCCGCCGGGTGTACGATAACGCCGCGAGGCGAACCGCAGCAGCGTGCAGGGCGCGGGCTCGGTTCTCGTCAAGCGAACATTCAGCGGACGCAATGAATCGAGAATCGCGCTCAGGTACGCTCTGTTGCATGCAACAATCCCGGCCACCTCTCGCGAGTCAGGCTTGCTCTTTATAACATCGACGACCATGTCGCCGACGGACGTACTTTGCGACTGGAATGCCTCGCGAAGCAAAACGTGGGGCGACGAGTCGCCCGTTGAAGCGTGAACTGGCCGCGTCGAAAAATAGACGTGGTTGGCGGAGAGGCTTACCGAAAGAGGGGGTTTGCGAACGCCACTCTTGCCCAGCAAGGGAGACAGGAGCCGCGGGATTACCACGCGAAGATCGCCTTCCTCGACGGCCGCTTCGTGGCGGTCGATCTCGACCGGCCCCCACGGGGTGGCGACGATTCGGCTTAGCGCGACCCCGTCGTCCTCAATCGACAGTCCAATTGCCTTCGGCAGTCCGAGTCTTGCAAGTAACCATTTCATGCGAGTTCGATCCGCCCTGCTCTCGGCTGCTGTTCCAAATGGAGGTCATATTATTCAGGACCATGATGGTTAGCGATCGCACAGCCTCGGAGGATTGCATGGAAAGGGGCGCGGCCAGGGGATGGCCGCACCCCTTCGATCATGCAGTTCGAAACTCACCAGCGGTGAGAATCAGACTAAGTACCAACCGGTTCGGGGAGATCGCCCACCGGGCAAATCTTGCGCGAATTCTCGTCCGTGTAGATCGTGCTGTTGACGAGATCGAAGCCTTCCTGAGTGAAGGTGACCGTGTACTCGCCGTAACCCGATGCTCCCGCTTTCCGAGTCAACGTGAGCGACCAGGCGTTCTCCAAATTGGGGCCCGATTCCACGCCGCCCGTCAGGTCAATGGCGCCGGTGCCGTCACCAACGTCGAAGTACTTCGGATCCGACTGGCTCAGGTCCAGCAGGCTGAGATTGTCGGCGTAAACGCCTTCGCGAGCCTGGTAACGTTCTTGGGCCGAGCGGATGGCCGACAGATAGCCGAACGCCTCGGACGCTTTCGAACGCTCGACGGCTTCGAGCATGCGAGGGACGCCAAACGCGGCCAGAACGCCGATGATGATCACGACGACGGCCAATTCAACGAGCGAGAATCCTTCCCTGCGATTTGCCACCTTGCGAAACATTGCTGTACTCATGGGTAACTCCCATCGAAACTAGGAAAATGAAACTGGTAACGGATGGGCCATCCACCAATGCATTCCATTGCCCGCGGCAACGGTTCCTTGACCATCCCAGTGAGTGAACCATGCTCGGCTGCCCACGAAAGGCTCACAAACACCGGAGATGGTTACCGTTTTCGCCTCCTGGCAATAGCGGCATTCTCGGGACTCGGTCCTCTTTCGCACTAAGGTGGAGCGATGCAGCCCACGGGCCGGCCACGCGTGACGCGGTAACACTACGGCGTAAAAAACAAACACGCGGAACCCGACCAACAAAACATATGTAACCCACTCTAGGTCGCACCTTCGCGAAGTCAAATCGATTTTCGAGTGCGGTTAGTAGGCTACGTCGAGCGCTCTACTGGAAACATAGTTCAAGATTTGCCGACGAGAGGCCGCATATTACACCTTGGGAAAAAATCGGCGATGCGTCCCAAAGACTCCTCGCCCGCGAATTCGCGGCGGGATGCGCCTGGTCCGGTCGTAGGCGTCAAAACGCGCCGAATCGCATCATCGCGACGATGATCGGGATGGCAGCGAATATGCGTCCGTCGACGAGGTCGGAATTCGACAACTTTGAGGCCGACTGGGAACGAGAAAGACGGCCCCTACAGCCGGTCGCCTCGCTGAGGTAGCGCGTCGCGCAGGGTGGGTTCCCACGGGCGAGGGCATCGACGCAACGGCCCGTGGAACAACGGCGTTGTGGCGCGAATTGTTTCGAGTTGATCTTTGGCATCCGCGCAAGGTGTGTACGGAGCGATTCGCGGAATCAGGGCAACAATTACTTCCTTGCGTTCGCTCTGCTTCTTCCGCTGTTGGAAGAGCATGCCCAAATAGGGGATGTCGCCCAGGTAAGGAATCTTCTTCTGGATGTCGGTGTCATTCTCCTGGATCAAGCCGCCGATAACCATGCCTTGACCGTCTTCCAAAAGGACGTTGGTTTCGACTTCGGTAGTCACTTCCTCTGGCAGTTGGGTCACGGGATTGATCCGCCCACTCGAAACGCTTGGTTTGACGTTCAAAATGACCTGATTTGCCGAGGTGATTCTCGGCGTCACGTCGAGAACGTGGCCCAATTCAAGGAACTTCACGCTCTGCGTCGCCGCCGACGAGGTTTGTGTGGTGGTATCGAGGTAGCCGAGCTTTTCGCCGATCTGGATGTGCGCCATCTGCCCGTTGAGAACCGAGACTTTCGGGGCGGCAAGCGTCTTTGCATCGGTGGTTGTCTTGAGGGCCTCGAGCAGGGCATTCATGCTCTTCCCGTCGATTTTCACGAAGAACCCGGTTCCCGATGGTTCAAGTTCGGCGTCAGTTGGAAATGCGGCAGTATTTGCAAAACCCAGGGTCTTGATCGTGGCCAGATTGCCGGCGATGCTAATCAACTCCTCGAAGTTGACGCCGTGTTGCAGGTCGCCCTTCAGAACGACTTCGAGGATGTACGCCTCGATCATAACTTGGCGAGGCTGGGTGTCGATTTCGCGGATGTACTGCTCGATCCGGCTCACATGTCCAGGAGCATCTTGAATAACCACAGCTTCACGCGTTCTTCGATTGTCGGTCGATTTCGCCGAGTCGGCCTCCGTGCTGTCGATGACGTAGGCATAGGCATATCCGATCGGCGAAAGCAGGCCTTTGACTTGATTAATCGACTGGACCACGTCCTCGCCCGAGGCGTAGTCGAGCGGAATGACTCGCAAAACGCGGTCGAGTTCAGGAAGGTCATTGGGGGTGTACACGAAGACGTTGTTTCCGTCGCGATGGGCAACCAGGTTGCACAGACGGAGGATCGCGTTGAGGGCTTCGTCGAAGCTCATGTCGCGGAGAGTGGCCGTGACGGTGCCGCTCACGCCCGCGGAAACCAGGATGTTGGTCTTGGCCTCGCGGCTGAGCATGTCGAGGGCTTGTCGTGCATCAACCCCATTGAGATGGAGGGTGATCGGCGGTCCGTCGTCCTGGGCTGCGATGGCCNNCCGAGGCAACGTGAATTCGGGCAATTCGGGCCGATCGATAACCTCTTCGACTGCCGGAGGTGTTGGATCAGCCCCCATGACCGGCCGCTCCGTCGGATCGGATCGGATGGCCGCCGGCGCGGCCGGATCAGACCCAACGGCTTGCGGCTCCGTCGGATCGACAAGAATGAAGCCCTTGTCGT